>CAYSFT010000041.1:0-18974 GCA_964430755.1 uncultured Lachnospiraceae bacterium
CGGAACGGGTGATATATCTTCGATATGATATCGCACTTCGTGCGATGATATATGCTTCGGCATATTGGGACCGGATATTATATCATACTTGCGGAGCAAGTATATCATTCGGCGAAAGCCGTATATCACATCGCCGGAGGTGATATATCATTTTCCTCACCCCAAAATCGCGCCTTCAAGCTCGCCGACGGTATTCGCAAGCGTCACTGCGCCTGCTTCGATAAGCTGCGCCTCATCGCGAAAGCCCCATGTAACGCTGATGCAGTCCATGTCGGCATTGCGTGCGGTTTTGATATCCACGTCCGAGTCGCCTATGTAAACCGAATCGGAACGCTCAAAATTAAGCTCGGCGAGTATAGCGTTTACCGCATCCGGCGCAGGCTTGCGTGCCACATCCGGCTTTTCACCGGCGACATAATCGAATATGCCGGGGAAGTAGAGTTCACACAGCTCTTTTACGGTGGGATCGGCTTTATTTGAGAGTACAGCAAGAGTTACGCCGCGCTCACGCAGTGAGTTAAGCAAATCGCATATGCCGTCAAACGGACGGGTTTTGACTGTGCTGTGGGAAGCATAGTAGCTTTTATATTCAGCAAGGACGGAATCGGTTACATTGGTGTCGGTTCCTGCCGGTACGGAACGCTCGATAAGCATACGCATGCCGTTTCCGATAAAGCTGCGTACCTCTGCCACGGTACGTGTCGGCAGTGAATTTTCAGTCAGTGCGTGATTGACCGCATCGGTGAGGTCGTCGATAGTATCGAGTATTGTTCCGTCGAGGTCGAATATTGCGAGTTTATATGACATTTTTATGACCATTGCTTTTGCGAAGCAAAAGCTTCCTTTCTCTGTCCTTATTGGGCGCGCTTTGCAGAGCAAAATCTCGGTCTATGACCGAGATAGAGCCACAAAAGGTAGTTTGAAAATTTATTTTCGGACTTAGCTCCTTGATAGTTTTATTTATTAAGTATATCACAGCTCTTGCGGTTTGTCAATATTTTGCTTTAATTCTTATTATCTATTGACAACTGTAAAACGGAGTGATATAATTTTTTATATTAACAGACTTTTGGGGGGTATTATGGAAAAATATAAATTTCATATAGATAAATTTTTGCGTGGTACTGCGAGAAAATCAAAAACCGAAAAATACTTCCGTGCCGCCGATATGGGTGACAATGCGGCAAGTAAATTTGTCAATTACGGCGTGAAAAAGAAGGTTGAGGGCAGTTATGCCGTAAAGCGCACGCTTATGATTATCGGTTATGTTCTTTTTGTGCTCGGTTATGCGTTATTCTTTATCAATGCGAACATTCTGCCGATAATTGCGCTTTTACCCGTTCTTACATGGATACTTGTGTTTTTCACCTGGCGTTTTGTTTCGATTGAATACGAATATTACATACTTGACGGTGAATTCCGTATGCTTGAGGTTTACGGTGCGAAGAGTATGCGCGAATTATGCCGTGTACGCGTCAGTGCGATGAAGGTTATTGCTCCTTACCGTCGATATACCGACAAGGACAGGGCGGATGCTATTCCTGCGACAAATCGTATTGAGAGCGTTTCGTCGATGTCTGCGCCCGATATCTATTACGGAATCTTTGAGGATTCAAACGGTGATGACCTCGTTGTTTTCTTTGAGGTTACAGAGAAAACGCTCAAGGTTTTGAAATATTACAATTCGGGAATTGAAATTGTTAAAACGGCACACTGAGATGTGCGGCTCCCTTGTTTTGCGGCAAGGGAGTTTTTTGTTTTGAAGTGAAAGTTACTCAAAGCCTTCTCCAGTGGGAGAAGGTGGCATCCGCGTAAGCGGATGACGGATGAGGGCGTTTCTCCGAAAAGAGCAACTTCGCCGTTGGATTCACTTTTCGTACCCGTGTATTGATAATTTCATTATTTTCTCTCGTACACGGAACAAAAAACGTATCAGCTTCGTCAAAATCTGTGACGGCAAATTTTACTTACACCAAGCTTCGACTCGGTTTATTGCGAAGCCCTTTTCCGAGAAGTTTTTCTCATATTCGGTCATGATATTGTTCTCTGCCCATTCGCTGTTATGAAGATCATATGTGAGGTTTTCAAGGCGGAAGCCCGATTCGCGCATTTCTTCGAGCGAAAAATCGAAAAGTCCGCGGTTATCGGTTTTGAAAAAGATCGCGCCGTCGGGCTTCAGTATACGACGGTACTGATTAAGGAAATTTCTGTGAGTCAGACGGCGTTTTGCGTGTCCTGCCTTGGGCCATGGATCGGAGAAGTTAAGATATATGCGGTCGATAACGCCGTCCTCGAAGATATCCCACAGCTTTGCAACGTCGCCGACGATGAAACGGACATTCGTAAGCTCAGATGCCTTGCATTTTTCCATCGCAAGCATGGCAACGTCCGCGATACGTTCAAGCGCGATGAGATTTACGTCGGGATTACGCCTCGCGAGTCCGCAGACGAATGCGCCTTTACCGCATCCGATTTCGAGCCAGAGCGGCTGCTTTGTGTCGTTTTTGAAGATTCCATTTACATTTTCAGTATTAATTACCTGATTTTGGATAATTATGTCGGAACACGCACTAATTCTTTCGGCTCCGTGCTTTTTTTTTCGCATTCTCATATTGCAATTTGCTCCTTTTTTTGGTAGAATAGATATATAGAGTGTTTTTTGATGTAACACGTTATCTTTGATTACCATTATAACATAAATTTTCCGCAAAAGATATACTGTTTTCAAAAATTTTTAAAAATAACCCAAATTCTATAACGGAGGAAGATAAACACCGATGAACGAAAAACAACGCTTTCTCGATGAACTGAGCGCCGCACTTACCGAGCGCGGAATATCGGACACGGACATTGCGCCGTACATAGAGCAGTTTGACCGTTTCTATGACCGTATGCGAAATGACGAACTTAAGACGTCGAGTGTGCTCACCGATGTTGACACCATCGCAGACAATATCGCCGCGCAGGTTTCCGATAAATATGATGCCATCAACCGTCTTGCCGAGAAAACAATGACCGTTGATGCTGTTTCTGATATTGATATCGCCGAAGAGACAATGACCGTTGATGCTGTTTACGATATTGATATCGCCGAAGAGACAATGACCGTTGATGCTGTTTACGATATTGATGACGGAGAAGTGCCCGAAATGGCAGGCGATTCCGATTTCCCCACTGCGGAAGCGGATATTGTTGACGTTTATGATGATGACGATGAATATGAGCCGGTTGAGGAGTTCACCGACGAGTTTGGTGACGAGCCGCCCTTGGTTCCCGCTGACCTGCTTGACGATATAGAATCCGAATATTCAATGGAAGATGACGAGGATGAAAAATCAACGCGTCTGCCCGATTACGTTCCCGAGGAGGAGATTCCGAACAGCAAAATGTTCTGGATACTCTTTGGTGTCAGTCTGCCGATAACGCTTCCGCTTGCTTTGGCGGCACTTTCGGTGTTTGCGGCGGCGTGGGCTGCACTTGCGGCTCTTATTGTCGGTGCGATTGCGGCGCTGACGGCGATTGTTGCGGTTGGTACGGGATTTTCGCTCATCGGTATCGTTTACGGCACTATTAAAATGTTCTCGTCCGTTCCCGACGGACTTTACGAGATTGGTCTTGGCATCATTGTTGCCGGTCTGGTGATGCTTTTCGGTATACTGCTTTATAACTTTGCGGTGCGTCTTGTTCCGCTTTTGATAAAGCTTGTCTGGAAGCTGTTTAAATACCTGCTTGAGAAGCTTAAGACGCTGTTTAACTATTTAAGAAGGGAGAGTGCTAAGCTGTGAAGCCTGCATCTATTATATTTTTGATAGTTTCGGTGGTTCTCGTTATTGTTGGCTTTATAACAACAGGCGTTGCGATGAACATTGCGCCGGAGGGTGAAAAGCCGGTCGTTGAGATTACGGACAAGGATGTAGGTTACATCTCCTATTCGAAAACCATCGAAAACGTTGAAAAAATAGAACTCAAGCTCAAAAATGCCACTGTGAATATCATTGGTGGAGCGGAGAAACCCAAGGTTGAGCTTGTCAATTTCCCCGAGGGATTATACAGTGCACCGTCCGAGCCCTCAGGCAAGCAGACGTTCACCGTCACCGATCTGTCCGATTTCGGTTCGTTTTCGGGAGTTGCCGCTATTGCGTCAAACTTTAAGGGACTGCGCAGCTTTGTGAACTATTTCAAGCTGGCTGACTATGAAAAGACGGTCAACATTTATCTCTCTGCCGATTATCCCATTAATGCCATCAGCTGTAATCTTGAAGCAGGTGAGGTGCGTATCGAAAACTGCGTCGGCTCGTCTGACTATAATATCACACTTGCGGCAGGTGACGTCATTATAAATAACGTTGATACGACATCCTTGATGAATGTTAATATCAGTACAGGAAATCTGAGCGTTGACGGCGGCGATATTACCGATTTTAACGCTATCATCGGAACAGGCTCAATCTCGCTTGATGCGAATATCGAAAAAGCCGCACTTAGTATTACAACCGGAAATCTTGTCTGCGCTTATCCCACTGCGTTTGATACTGTAAGAGGTACGCTTCAGACATGGGACGGCAAGATCACGATAGACGGTATACCGTACGGCTCGCAAAAGGCCAATCACTCCGACAGTGAAAAATCTATGAGCGTTGAAATCGGAGTCGGAGACATTGATATCACCTCAGAAACAACGACTATTGAGTAATTTTGACGAAAAAATGACAAATTTTACATAAGTAGAGCGGGTTTTTACAAGTGTAAAACTTTTAATAAATTAAAAAATAAATTAATCCCTCGATTTGAAAATTAAAAAATATTATCAATCACTTGTGCATCTGTTACAAATAATTATATAAAAATTTGGGGAAAACAACTCTTCCATTTTTGAGGGGAATTTGGTACAATATTATACGTTGAAAAAGACTGCTTTGATATCGACACTTAAGTGCCGTTTTCAAAATATACAGGAGGAAATTATTATGGCAAGCTTATCATTAAAACACATTTACAAAAAGTATCCGGGCGGCGTTACTGCCGTTTCCGACTTCTGCCTTGACATCAAGGACAAGGAGTTCATCATTTTCGTTGGACCTTCCGGATGCGGTAAGTCCACAACTCTGCGTATGATCGCAGGTCTTGAGGAAATCACCGAGGGTGAGCTCTTCATCGGCGACAGACTCGTTAACGACGTTGCTCCGAAGGACAGAGACATCGCGATGGTTTTCCAGAACTACGCTCTTTATCCGCATATGTCCGTGTTTGATAACATGGCATTCGGTCTGAAGCTTCGCAAGGTTCCGAAGGAAGAAATCAAGAGAAAGGTTGAAGAGGCTGCAAGAATCCTCGATATCACTCACCTTCTCGACAGAAAGCCGAAGGCTCTCTCCGGCGGTCAGAAGCAGCGTGTTGCGCTCGGTCGTGCAATCGTTCGTGATCCTAAGGTATTCCTTCTCGACGAGCCGCTCTCAAACCTCGACGCTAAGCTCCGTGCAGCGATGAGAACCGAGCTTACCAAGCTTCACAAGAAACTCGGTACTACATTTATTTACGTTACACATGACCAGGTCGAGGCTATGACCATGGCGAGCCGTATCGTTGTTATGAAGGACGGTCTCATCCAGCAGGTTGACACACCTCAGAACCTTTACGATTCTCCCTGCAACATCTTCGTTGCCGGCTTTATCGGAACTCCTCAGATGAACTTCATCGATTCGAAGCTCGTTAAGAAGGATGGCGAAATTTACATCGAGTTTGCAGGCAACTCCCTCAAGCTTCCTGCAGAAAAGAACAAGGAAGGCGTTCTCAACGATTATATCGGCAAAGAGGTTATTGCAGGTCTTCGTCCCGAGTGTATCCACGACGAGCCTATGTATCTCTCCAGCATGGCAGAAAGCGTTATCACCTGTAATGTTGACGTTACAGAGCTTATGGGTAACGAAATCTTCCTTTACCTCGCTGCTGACGAAGAACAGTCCCTCACCGCACGTGTATCCTCTCGCTCCAATGCAAAGCAGGGCGACACCATCCAGGTTGCTCTCGAAATCGCGAGACTCCATATCTTCGATAAGGATACCGAAAAGTGCATCGTTCACTAATTGTGAATCAAATTTAAAAGAATCGCTGCCCGACCGCGCTTATGTGGTGGGCAGTGTTTTTTGTATAACGAAAAGTACCGGCTGAGTGTGAAGATGGTTTCACAGAGGCTTTTGCCGTTGAGTAGTTTCGCGTGCCGATTGCGATAGTGGTGGATGAGGTGTAAAAAATTGCTTTGCAACTTTACGGATGAGGGCTGCCTTCCCCTGGGGGAGAGGTGCAAAAGATTGCTTCGCAGCTTTGACTGAGGGAGTTTGCATCCGCAGGCTCCTTCCGTCATTGCTTCGCAATGCCACCTTCCTCACGGAGGAAGGCAAAAGTAGTCGGGGTATCTGTGGCAGTTGGGCAAGCTTGCACGTGATGATTGCTTTCGGTATAGACGGCATAAGGAAAGGGCTGTCTGCATTAATTGAGACAACCCTTGTGATAATTTTAAATTTTAAAATCTGCCGCCGCGTCCGCCGTGTGAGCGTCCAGATGAGCTTCTGTGTACAGAGCCGCCCGAACCTCCGCTTGAATTACCGGTGTTTCGCGGTGTACGAATTGTGTTGCTGTAAAGGTAACGGTCGCTTTGCGAGGTCAGATTGAGACTTCCGGCAACGACATAATTCGCCGCGTTTCTCGCCGCACGAACGGTCGTCATTTTTCCTTTCATCGTTGAAACAATGATGAGCGAGATGATAAAGCCGACAATGAGCGATATGCCGATTCTCGGGAAGATATCTGTGTCGCTTGAGCTGTCGTCATAGTCGCTGTCATTGTAGCCATAATCGAAATCGTTGTCGAGATCATTGTCGAAATCGTTTGAATTATCGACTGAATCGATGCTGTCGTAGTAACCGTTAACGGCGTAGCTTATATACGCATCACATTCATTTGCGAACGCTGAAAACGCATCGTAATAGTAACCGTCCGACAGATCGTCGAGAAAGGCTTCTTCAATTTCGTAGAGCGTGTCGTCGTCGAGATAGGCCTGACCGAGACCGTATGTGGTGATCCGGTATTCGCGGCTTTCCATGTTGACAACCAGCATCACGCCGTCATCGTTATCACCCCAACCGTAGCCGTAATCATCATAAAAATCGTCGGCATAGTCCCTGATTGATTTTCCGTCTGTCGAATTTGTTGTCACGATGGCAATTTCTATCTGATGTGACTCGGAAATTTCCCATAACATCTCCCGGAGTGCTGCTTCCTCCGTCTGCTCTAACAGATCCGCATAGTCCACCATAAGCGCAGACGCACTGTCTGCCAAAACCATCGGAGCAAGCAATGTGAGCAGTGTGACGAGAATTAAAATAACATTAAATATCTTTTTCATCGTGCACCTCACAGCATTCCCATGATCGTGACGAGGAGAAAGACTATCGCCGCGCATATTCCCGTGCCACCGAGCAGGAACGCCCAGTATTTGCCTTTATCGACGGGGAGATTGCCGACGAATTTGCCTGTCTGTCCGTTCATCGCGAAGGTGTATTTCTGATTATTCCACGTGGTGTTGAGAAGCCATACGGGATAGAGCACATAGCGTGTTTTGCCGTTTCCGACGCGCACCGAGCTTTGTTCGGGTGTCACTGACGAATAACCGACAACCGTGCTTCTGAAAGCATCCTCCGTACTCGTTTTGATTCGCTGATTCGCACGTGTACGGCTTTCTTCAACGGGGACATCGTAACGATCGGCGAGGTATCCCGAAAGATACGCCGTCTGAAAATCGACCGCCTCGGCAAAGTTGAAGGGTTCGATTGATTCCATAAGGTCATCAGCCATTTTCGAGGAGCCGTCAACGGGAATGTGATTAAAGCCGAGCGTGCCGCCTCTGGTGACGGAGAAATATTTCGTTTCGGTGCAGTTGTATTTCGGGGTTGTATATGTACGAACCCTTGTTGCACGGTAACGGATATTCGCATCCGCCTCGGCATCGTAAAGCCAGAATGGGACATATACGCCCCTTATTTCGTCGATGTGATTTTCGTCCTTGAACACCTTCGGGAGCAATGGCTTACCTTCAAGGTGACGCATGAGTGCCGCCTTTGCCGCCTTTTTATCGAGTTTGAACGGGATGACAAGATCAGGACGCAGATCGCCGCCGAGCTGTCCTTTCATGATGACGGGATTATCACAATAAGGGCATCTTGTCGCGGCAGTGGTGTCGTCGCAGATTACCTCACCGCCGCACGCATTACAAACGTAGATACGCAGTCCCTCTGCTTCGCCCTCTTGCCACTCTGCGTTTGTTGCGTCTTCCCAGTTCATTTCGTCGGCGCGGTCGCTTTTCAGATCCTCGTCGTAGCCTTTAAGGGATTCAAGCTCAAATTCGGTGTCGCAATATGGGCATTTCGGCTTTTGTATCGTGCTGTCGAACTCAATGTTACCGCCGCAGCACGGGCATTTATAAAGTAACAGTTCAGCCATTATTTTGCGCTTCTTCCGTTAAAATTTGTTGCCGCATTCAGGGCAGAATTTCGGGGGATTTGCAGGGTTTTCAGGCTTCCAGCCGCACTTCGCGCAGACAGCCGCCTCGGGCTTCTTTGCTCCACAGTTAGGGCAGAATTTGCCGTTGTTAGTCGAGCCGCAAGCGCAGGTCCAACCGTCATCAATAGGCTTTGCAGAGCCGCATTCGGTGCAGAAGTTACCGCTTGCAGTCGCGCCGCAGGTGCATTTCCAAGTGCCTGCCGTCGGAGCCGCCTGTGCTGCAGGTGCTTGAGCTTGCTGCTGTTGTCCCATCTGGAAAAGGTTCTGCGCGTTAACGCCGCCCTGGTTCATTGCCATGCCCATGCCCATAAAGCCGGTCATTGCGCCTGCTTCGTTTGAGGCTGCCGCACGCATAGCATCCGCCTGTGCGCCAACGAGAGTCGCACCTGCCATTGTCGGATCGCGGTACATTGCGGTCTTCTGTGCGGTTTTGAGCATTTCCTGATCTTCCTCGGTGAGTGTCGGCGGATTCATTGCCACCTTGATGTCACCGAAGCCGCGCTCGCCCCATTCTTCGCCAAGCTCTTCGTTTAAGAATTTTTCAAGCTCGGTTGTGTGAGCGGGGATCTGATTCGGGCGAAGTTCAAGAGTTGAAAGCTTTGCAAGTGCCGGGCCGAGAGCGCTGACGAACTCGGTTTTCATCGTTCCGGCAAGCTCTTCCTTGCTGTAGGAATCGGTTACGTTTCCGGCGATGTTTGTGTAGAATTTAAGCGGGTCGGTCATACGGAAGGTGTATATACCGTTGCAGCGCAGAGATACGTCAACGTCAAAGTTGATTCTCGAGTCAACAACGCGGAAGGAGATAGGTGTTGCCGTTCCGAACTTGTTATCAACGATTTCCTTGGTGTTGAAATAGTAAACGCGCTGATCTTTACCGGTGTCGCCGCCGTATGTGAAGCGTTTGCCGATAGTCTTGAATGTGTTGAGTATGGATTCACCGAGACTGCCGGCGAAGATCGACGGTTCGGTTGACTTGTCATATGTAAACTCACCGGGCTCAGCGCAGACCTCAACGATCTTGCCCTGTTCAACGATGATCATACACTGACCGTCTGCAACAGCGATACCGGAGCCGTTTGAAATGATATTATCCTCGCCCTTGGTGTTTGAGGAACGGTTACCGATGCGTTTCTGTCCCTTAACCATAAGTATGTCGCTCGGAAGTGCTTCACAGTAGAAAAATTCCTTCCACTGATCGGCGAGAGTGCCGCCGAGTGCGCCAAGTCCTGCTTTAATAAGTCCCATGATAAATACCTCCGTATAATTGACGGTTATTGCCGCCTTTATTTAAGTTAATTATATCACAATACTGTACGGACTGCAATGCTTTTTTATGAATTTTTTTGTTTTGCACAAAAAGAGCCGCCGGAATTTGTTACCCGACAGTTCATGAGTGTGTATTTTATTTTTTCAATACCCTTTTGTGTTCCCGAAGCTATGTTATCATCTCCAAAGCCTCTCCCACTGGGAGAGGTGGCACACCAAAGGTGTGACGGAGAGGGGGTTATAGCGAAAAGAAGCCCTCTCAGTCATCAGCAGATTCGCTTCACGAACTGCCGCTGACAGCTCTCCCACAGGGAGAGCCTTGTGTACAGCATCACTCGGGGAGTGTGCGGCAGCGATAACACATTGTCGAATTGGGACTTTTATTTTTTTATGTTGAATGTAAACTCTTCCCACGGTATATTCACTGCGACTTTTTTCATAAGGATATCGTCAACGTGACAGAGAAGCGGAAAATCACTTGTGTTTAGTTTGCCCTTTTTTGCGGCGATACGCACCGCACGTGCCACTCTCTCGGCAACAACGAGCGATTCGAGCGTTACGCCGTTAAGCTCCGCTTTAACCTCATCAATATTAAGGCCGCGTCCGAGGAGTATACCTGCGAGTCTTGTTCTTCCTCCGTAAACGGTGACGTAAAGATCGCCGTAACCGACGGACATATTTTCAATAGTAGCCGCGCCTTGGTAATCGAGCAGGTGATACATCTCCTTGACCGCCTGACCGAAGATTGCCGCCTGTGAGTTAAAATGCAGCTCGCTGTCGATTCCGAAGTTTTTCTGGTTAACGCCGATCGTCAGTGCAACGCCGAGCGCGTAACCGTTTTTGAGTGCGACTGCGCTTTCGATTCCGACAACATCCGTTGAAAGGCTGATATGATAATAGTCAGTCGCCATTATCTTTTTGAGCGTTTTGAGGGTTTCCATATCATCGCCGCAGAACGCAACCTCGGTCTGATCGTGCGCAACAAGCTCATAGCTCGTGCAAGGGCCGCCGATGGCGTTAAGCGAATACTTTTTGCCGAGTTTTTCGGCTTTTCTGCGCCATATTTCGGGATAGGTTAAAAGCTCACCGTTTTCGGTGTCCATGAGTCCCTTGGTGACGGTGAGTATCGGTGTTTCTTCGGGGATCTTGGGGAGCACGAAGTCGCCGAACCAGTCAACGCCGAAGCTTGAAACGCCGCCGATTATCATGTCGGAGCCCTTGATTGCCGCCTCAACGTCCTCGATCTGATAGTATTTTACGCCCTCGGGAAAGGGTTTTGTGTGCTTTGGATGTGTGTTTGTTTTTATGCAGTTTTCGATTATGTCAGCATCAAGCGGTGAGCCGACGAGACGCACCTCATTACCGTTTTCTCTTGCCGGAAACGCAAGTGCCGAGCCCATCATTCCCGCGCCGATTATTGTTACAATTGCCATGATCATTCTCCGTTTTAAAAAATATACATGATTATATTATATACATTATTACATTAATTGTCAAGCCAAAAAATCCACGTATATTTTTTTGCCGTTTGCCAATACTGATTATGTAAATTTCATGCGCAGCGCATTGAAATTGCAAAAAAGGCGTGTTACATTCGCGCTAAAACAAGGAGTATTCAAAGTGAATAACGAGAGAAACCAGAATCAGAACAAGGCAAATCAGAACCAGAATAAGACTCAGAATCAGAACAACCAGAACTGCAAGGACAGCACTAAGAACCTTAAGACAAACAACCAGAACCAGAATAAGACCACAAACGAAAACACCAACAGAACTGACCGCTAAATGAATTACATCGAGTCCAACCGTATTATGTGTCGGGCTCGGTGCATTTTTTTATTTTTTGTTTCGGAGGATTACTTCGGCGATGGCGAGATCTGCCGGAGTTGTGATTTTGATGTTATCCGTGCCGCAGTCAACGAGCTTGACGTCGAATCCGAGATGCTCGGCGAGGGCATTATCATCTGTGGCGGTGAAGTTTTCTTCCTTTGCGATGTACGCCGATGCACGGTAAAGCTCGGTTTTGAAGCACTGCGGCGTCTGCGCAAGCCAAAGCTCGCTTCGGTCGATAGTTTCGGTGATGTAATTTTTGCTGTTTGCTCGCTTTACGGTGTCGGTTGCACGTGTTGCCGCCGTTGCCGCGCCGCAACGGTAGGTTTCCGACAGTACGGCGTCTATCTTTTCGGGCGTTATAAGACAGCGTGCGCCGTCATGTATCGCGACGAACTCGGATTTGTCGGATATTGCCTCGAAGCCGTGAAGCACAGATTCCTGACGTGTTTCTCCACCTTTTGCGACAGCGGTAATTTTTGTAAGGTTATATTCGGTTTTATATTTTTCGTAAACGGGAATTTCATCCTCGCGTGCAACGACGATGATCTCGTTTATGCGCTCGCACTCCTCAAACGCTTTCAGTGTACGAACGATGATCGGCAGGTTGCAAAGTGTGAGCAGCTGTTTTGTTGTGCCGTCCTCACTGCACATACGTGTACCGTTTCCTGCCGCGGCGATGATTGCCGAGGTGAAGTGAGGTTTATTCGCTGTGCGTGACAGTGTTCGCACGAGTGATGCGATCTCTTTGGCTGATATCTTCATTTTTGTCAGTTCCTTTTCATATGTGATTTTGTGTAAATTATAGTTTACGCGAGAGCCCTCATCAGTCGAGCGAAGCTCGACAGCTTCCCCCAAGGGAAGCCTTTTGGTAAGAATTTATTCGCAAAGCAAAGCATGGTGACACTCCAAAAAAACTTTTAAATATTTCGTTTTCATACTCGCAAATCTAACCTGAAGCCTTCCCTTGGGGGAAGGTGGCACGTCGTAAGACGTGACGGATGAGGGCACACCTCGGATGAGGGCAATACGCACATGAGAGTTATCCTACATATATTATACCACAGTTACACAAAAAAGAGTGAACAAAATTGAAATTTCAGAAATGCGGATTTCTGCGAATGTTTCGAAAATTTGAACAAAAAGTTACAGCACCGCGTATGCAGTGCTGTTTTTTGGTGTTTAACTGAAATATTCGATAACGAAGCCGGGGACTTTTCCGAGTAAGAACGCCGCGACGTGTTCGCTTGGGTATGTGCTGTATACTTCGCTGTCGACGTATTCGCTTCCGTCGTATTTATTATAATACGCTTCGCCTGTGGTTTCCGTAACCTCTATTTCGTATTCGATGGAATAATCAAGGTCGACAAACGTGAATTTTGAGGTTGAGTATCCGAGCGGATCTGCCGCAGCATTCAGAATGGCACTTATCTGATCCTTATCGGTTATTGTCATGCTCTTGTTCTTGCTTTCACTGTAGACCGTAAGCTTTGTGATCGCTCCTGCAAGGTGTTCGATATATTCCTCGGGCGGATATTCAAGGTATCCGATATTTACATAATGATTTGTGAGGCTTTCCATTGATGAGAAGATCGGGAGCGTTACATCATAATACGGATCTGTGCTGCTGTAAATATTGACAAATCCAATTGACTGCTGTTGGAAGAAATCGAAGTCACAGGCTTTATTTTCCTTTGCCAGATACGCAAGTCCGGCTGTTTTGCCGCGCTCTGAAAGGGGAGTTAAGGAGTCATACCGCCAACGTGTGGAAATGTTTGAATAAATAACATTTTCGTTATCATCAAAGTTGTAATGCGGTAAGTAGAGATAGAGATAACCAACGCCGCTTTCGCTTGCTCTGTCGAGTATTGTTGAATACTGTGCTTTGAATTCCTCGCTGTCGAGTATCGTTTTGAATTCTTCGATAAACTCAGACTTGTTATAGATTTTCACCGACTTCGCAACCGGTATACCAAATTTTGGATAGAACACGATATCCAGATTAAATGATTCATAGGAATACTCGATACCGTATTTGTAACCGCTGCGGTAATAATCTCCACCCTCTGTGTAGATTGTGTGCAGGGCTTTTATAACCTCTTTATCGCGGAATTCGTAATGGTCGATGTCGCTTCCGATGTTGACTTCAATAAGTGAGGTCGAGCTTGGGTTCGGGACGTTTGTGTTGATGCCGAAGGCGTTTGTGATGAGCACGAAGAACGCCGCGATCGCAACTGCACCGAAGATGATAAGTCCTCGCCAGCCCTTGAACATTGCACGTGCGGTTTTATTGAGGATGGTGTTCACGAGCATGAAAACGAGTATCATGCCGCACGCCATACCGAATGTCATCCAGAAAAAGTCTTCCATCATTGCGTAAAAAAGTAAACCGCCGCAGAGTGTTCCGAGGAAAACGAGGATATACTTGATAACCTCCCCGAGAGGTGTGAACACCACGGGTGTGCCCGCACGCTCACTCTTGCGTTTCATATAGATGGCATACGCGCCGACAAGCATTGCCGCCGAGAGAAGCAGCATCAGACTGCTTTCAATAAAAGAAAGCGGTTCGGGATTTATAACGAGCCTCAAGGGGGGCGAAAGCTTTTCAAAAAGATCGGGCGAGATATAATATTCAAGCCACATATTCTCGCTGAATACGGAAATGAAGAGAATCGACATCAATGTGATGGCAGGAACAACAAATATTGCAACAAGAGTTAATGTAAGCTGTACTGCCGTAAGTCCGCTTACCATGCCTATAACCGTTGATATCGAGAAGGTGAACAGGGTATAAACGAGCACCTCCCATGACATTGTAAAGATGTTGACAAGCAGCAGATCGCTGACAACTCCGTTTGACATAAAGATTATGAGGGTAAAAGCGATGTTGAAAAGATAGGGGATCGCAAGGGAAAGTGCGCCAACGCCGAGCTGAGTTAAGAAAAGCTGTTTGCGCTTGACGGGCAGACTGTGATAAAAGTCTATTGAAACTTTATTTTTAAGATATTTGAAGCGTGTACATGATGTTACTATTCCGAAGGTGCTCATGATGAATATTGAGAAATAGCGGATGGCTTCGACCCAATCCGTTGCAAAATCTTCTTTTAGATTTATCAGATCCTGGGCTGTACGTATCGTGCGGTTTGAAATAGTCATCAGCACCGGAACGGGCAAAACGAAGAAAAGTATGATCGTGAAAAGAAGTATCGTCGTCCAGAACTGTTTTGCCGTGAACTTGAAGAGCGGCGCAAAGCCGGCACGCTTGATATCAGTAGTCGAGCTTTGAGAAGTCATAACCTTTTTCCTCCATTTCGCTGATGAATATTTCCTCAAGGGTGAGCGGTACTGTTTCGTAGAATGTGGGTTCTTTTTCGATCATCTGGCGGTTTATATCGTCTATATCGCCGCGCGCGATGAACGAAACGAGACTTCCGCGCTTTGAGTATGCAAGTATTTTCATCGGGGTTAATTTTGCTGCGTCAAATTCGCCCTCGAAGATCGCCTGAACCTTATGAAATTCCGATTTCATGTCGTCAAGCTCACGGACAAACAGGAGGTCGCCCTTGTGTAAGAGTCCGACCGTGTCGCAGATATCCTCCATTTCACGCAGGTTATGCGATGCTATGATGGTTGTCATGCCGCCGTCTGCCGATTCTTCGGCGAGGATGCGCTTTACAAGCTGACGTACAACAGGATCAAGACCGTCAAAGGTTTCGTCGCAGAGCAGATATTTCGGGCGCGCCGAGATGCCGAGCATGACCGATGCCTGCTTTTTCATACCCTTTGAAAAGGTGTTTATTTTGCGGTCGCAGTCGAGTGTGAATATTCCGCGCAGACGGTTGAATGTCTCGTCCGAAAAGTTTGTGTAAACGGTTTTATAGAGCTTTCGCATATCGTTTATCGTGCAGTGTGGGATGAAATACTGCTCATCCGAAAGATAGACGATATCCTGCTTCACAAGGTCATTTTCCCAAACGGACAGACCGTCATACGTAACGCTTCCGCAGTCGGGCCTTATAACGCCGCAAAGGATTCGCAGCATAGTCGATTTTCCCGAGCCGTTTGAACCGATGAGCCCGAATATCGAGCCGTCCCTGACTGTTGCACTTACGTTTTCAAGCGAGCGTATTTTTCCGTAGCTCATGCTAACGCCGTTAAGTTCAATCATTTTTATCCCTCCATATCTCCTCAGTCATTTTGATGATATCTTCCTTGGAAACGCCTGCTCCCAAGGCTTTTTTGAGCGCTTCCTTGAGTTCCTCCGCCGCTTCGTTTCTCTGTGCGCCGCGAAGCCTCTCGACGTTATCGCAGACAAAGCTGCCGCGTCCTTGGATCGAATATATGATTCCCTGGCGTTCAAGCTCGGCGTATGCCTTGGCGATGGTGTTCGGGTTTATCGCAAGCTCACCGGCGAGAGTGCGGACTCCCGGAAGCTGTTCATCCGGCTTGAATATTCCCCGAAGAATTAGCGCTTTTATATTGTCGGTAAGCTGTTCCCAGATCGGCTTTCGATCACGGGTGTCAACGGTGATTATTCCCATGCGGTTCCCTCCTTGTTTGATGGTGTATTAGGTGTACTATGTGTTGTAGTACAGTTAGATTATAACACGGGTTCATTATATTGTCAAGTGTTTTCGTAAATTTTTTCAAAAAAACTCTCATTTTTTCGATTTGCTCTTGAAATATTGCTTGTAATATATTACAATAATGATGTAAGTAATTTCACGGGAGAATTGAAATGCGTATAATTATTGTTGGATGCGGCAAGGTTGGCGAGCTTTTGACCTCATATATAGCAAAGGAAGGTCACGACGTTGTTGTTGTTGACACGGATCAGGCTATTATTGAAAAGGCCGTTAACGAATATGACGTCATGGGCGTCGTCGGAAACGGCGCAAGCAATTCAGTCCAGCTTGAAGCAGGCGTTGACAAGGCAAATCTTGTTATTGCGGTTACGGCATCGGACGAGCTTAACATCATGTGCTGTATGGCCGCACGCAGGCTCGGTGCAAGGCACACAATTGCACGTGTCCGCAATCCCGAATATGCGGAGCAGGTTGCATTTATGCGCAAGGAATACGGCCTTTCAATGGCGGTGAATCCCGAATACGATGCGGCACAGGAGATCGGACGTATCATACGTTTCCCTGCCGCGCTCAAGGTTGACACATTCTGCAAGGGCAGAGTTGACCTTGTTGAGGTGAAGATCGGAGAGGGACATCCGCTTTGCGGGCGCAGACTCAGCGAGCTTGTTTCGGTTTGCGGCGTGAACGTCCTTGTCTGCGCGGTCAAACGCGGCGATGAGGTTATAATTCCGTCCGGTGATTTCACTCCTATGGCAGGCGACATCATTCATATAACCGCGTCTCATGCCGATCTTGTCAGCTTTTTCAAGAAGCTCGGTATATCGGACAAGCGTATTCGCAGTGTCATGATAATCGGAGGCGGTAAGATTGCTTACTTCCTTGCAAAACGGCTTGAAAATCTCGGAATCGACGTAAAGCTTATAGAGCGTGATGCCGAGCGCGCCGAACAGCTTGCCGAGCTTCTTCCGAAAACAATGATAATAAACGGTGACGGCACTGACAGTGACCTGCTTGACGAGGAAGGCATCGCCGGAATGGATGCGACGGTCGCACTCACGGGCATTGACGAGGAAAACATAATCATCTCGCTTTATGCGGCAAAAAACAAGGTTGACAAGGTTATAACCAAAATTAACCGTCTCAATGTTATGAAGCTGCTTTCCTCGATCGGACTTGAATGTATGGTTTCGCCGAAGTCGATCACCGCAAACAGTATTCTCCATTACCTGCGCGGACTTGAACATTCCGACAACAGTATCATACAGACTCTTTATAAAATCGTTGACGATCAGGTTGAAGCGATAGAGTTTGTCGCGGCGGAGGGCTTTGACGGACTCGGTATGCCGATCAAGGCGATGAAGATAAAGAAAAATATACTGCTTGCCTGTATCATAAGAAACAACAAGATAATCTATCCTCACGGTGACGACACGATCGAAATGGGCGACACGGTTATCGTTGTTGCAAAGAGTGAAGCCGCTGTGCATGATCTTGACGATATTTTGGAGTGAGTGGTTGAGAGTGGTGGAGTGTTTGCGTATTAGAAGTACGGTCGCTTTTTGAAAAAAGCTCCGCAAAAACTTTATATGACGCTATCGCTCACAGAGTCCTCGCATAAAGCTCCGAGGTCGCTCTCGGTAGTCGGGAACCCTCCTCACTACGGCTCCTCCGCCTCCGTTCGGTGTCCCAACGACCGCAAATGCGTATCGTTCATTTAACCATATTAATTTCTTTTACGGCAAAAAAGTAACTTGGTGCAGAAAAGGTTATAAATGTTACAATAGAAGCGATAACCGTTAAACGGTGTTTGGGGAAGGGTCCCTAACTACCGAGAGCGCTTCGAAGCGTAATCGAACGGCCTGTGAAGCGATAGCGTATAGTAAAGTTTTTTGCCAGGCTTTTTTTCAAAAAAGCCGCGTAACTTCCATACGCAAAATTATCTCCCTCACAAAAACCATCGGAGGATTTTATGAATTACAGAATGATAGGCTATATAGTCGGGCAGATCGTCCGCGTGGAGGGTATTTTGATGCTCCCGGCGTTTATCTGCTCGCTGATATATGGCGAGGATGATTTACTTTGCTTTATTATCCCGATTTTGCTGGCACTTCTTATCGGAACACTGCTTTCGCTCAAAAAACCGTCCGACACCTCGATCTTTGCAAAAGAGGGCTTTGTTTCGGTTGCGCTCTCGTGGATAATAATGTCACTTATCGGTGCACTGCCGTTTGTTATCGGCGGATATACAAGGTCGTTCACTGACGCTTTTTTTGAAACGGTGTCCGGCTTTACGACCACCGGCGCAAGTATACTCACCGATGTTGAAGCACTCAGTCACGGTATGCTTTTCTGGCGCAGCTTTACACACTGGATCGGCGGTATGGGCGTGCTTGTTTTCGTCATGGCGATACTACCTCAGGCGGACACGCGCTCGGTTAAATTGATGCACGTTATGCGTGCCGAGGTGCCCGGCCCCAAGGTTGGAAAATTAGTGTCGAAAATCAGCTGTACCGCACGTATCATGTACGGTATATATATTGTTATGACGCTTTTGCAGGTGATCCTTCTCCTCTTTGGAGGGATGTCACTTTTTGACAGCCTGCTCAACGCATTCGGAACGGCAGGTACGGGCGGCTTCGCTATTAAAAACGCGAGTATTGCCGCATATGACAGCGTTTATATTGGCGCTGTTGACAAATGCCCTTAAAAACGAAATCAGATACGCCGTAAATAGCG
>CAYSFT010000042.1:0-18745 GCA_964430755.1 uncultured Lachnospiraceae bacterium
GTTTGATAGGTCGAAGGTGTAAGCACAGTAATGTGTTCAGCTGATCGATACTAATTGACCGAGGGCTTGAACTTCAAGTTTGTTCTATAACTTGGGTTTCGTAATACAGTTCGTTTATCTCATCCCCTTTATTTGGTTCTCAATGAACATTTCAACCGCTACTTCGGTGGCGGTTTTTTCTTTACCTTAATATTATAAACCTCCACTTTCATAATTAAAAAAGCGGAGGTTTTGCTATTATTTCAGATACGGCTTATTTCGTCCTGCCCAATAGTAGGAAAAAGCACATGGCTTTTTGATCATTTCTTTTGTGAATATCAATAGTGCAATAAATGTCGGTGTCGGTTTAAAGCTATATACAGTTTGAAGTTCGTCGTCCATTTCGATTTGCGTTTTATATAATAGATGATATTTTTCAAGAGTTTCAATGGTATATTTAGTTTTTTCTATATCTATATTCATATTTTTTGAAATAAAATTCTCTGTGAAAAATGCATTGCTTTCTCGTTTGTAGAGCATGACACAAGTATTAAATACATCTGTATCGGAAAAATCTTTAAAGAATGTGGTATAATCGACTCCATTCAAATAGGCTGCTTCGATGTTTTGGGGTTCAGGAACCAAGAGAAAATATTGTTGTATATTAGCTATACCCATAAAGGTGAAGCCATAGTTGTTTATGACAGATGAGTGCCTTTGTTCATTTTCAGCAAGCTCACTTTCGTAGTCCTCAATACCTCCATCTTTAGGAAAATCGCCGCATAATGCACGCTCAATATCCCAACAATAATTTAATGCAAGTTTGAAGCGCTGTTCATTGGGCGTTTCGATGATTTTCTTTGTTAGTGCAGATTGCAGATCGCTATAATCAGTTATGGTACGTCCGAATAAACTATCAATTGAAACTTCAAAAAAATCTGCGATTTTGGGCAGTAGCTCGGTATCCGGCACGCCGCCGTTTTCCCACTTTGATACTGCCTGTGCACTTACACCGACATAGCTTGCAAGCTCGTCTTGCTTGATTCCACGTTCTTTTCGCAAAGAGGCAATTTGTTGTCCTATCATTCTAATGCTCATAAATATTTCTCCTTATATTTTTTGAAAGCTGCTTTCGTTACTTTTATTATATCACAATCAGCGGTTGATTTCAATGGAGACAATATTGTGAAAAACAACTCGGAGTTGGCTTTGTAAATGCGAAAACAAAAATGTAAGTAATTAGAAATAGGCAAATTCGTTCGGTTAATCTTTTATGATCGAAAAATTTCATTGTTCATACTATTTTCAGATTTTTATGTTATAATATAAAAAATTTGATATGGGGTAATGCAAATGAAGAAAAAACACCTTAAAAGAATAGTTGTTGTTCTGCTTTTGCTTTCTATTGTTGGTATTGCAACGGTATTTGTTCTTAACGCTTATGTAAAGAGTGTAGGAAAAGCTCAAATTCTTACCTCAGATGAAGCGGCAGCACTCTCCGATGTTGACTGTATTCTCGTTCTCGGATGTAAAGTCAAGAAAGACGGAACTCCAAGTAATATGCTTGAAGACCGCCTTACTCGTGGTATTGAATTATACACTCTCGGGGCTGCGCCAAAACTTCTTATGAGCGGTGATCACGGAAGCGAAACTTATGACGAAGTTGGAGCAATGAAACAGTTTGCAATTGATGCAGGTGTTGCGTCCGAAAATGTTTTTATGGATCACGCCGGATTTTCAACATATGAGAGTGTATACCGAGCGAAAGAAATATTCGAGGCGGATAAAATTATCATTGTAACCCAAGAGTATCACCTTTACCGTGCACTTTATATTGCTGAAAAGCTTGGCGTTGAGGCGTATGGCGTGGCATCGGATTATCATCAGTATGCCGGACAGGTGACGCGCGATTTCCGTGAGATTCTTGCACGTTGTAAAGATTTTTTTGCAACAATGATTAAGTCGAAGCCTACATATTTAGGTGATGTGATCCCGATCAGCGGAAATGGTAATGCTACCAATGATTGACGCAGTGATACAATAATCGTATTTTTAACGTAGTTTTTCTTTTAAGCAAATATTTCAACCGCTGCTTCGGTGGCGGTTTTTTCTTTGTAGTTTTTTGTGTAATTTTGTTTATTCGGTTTAAAGCAAGCCGCTTTTTCGTATGTCGCGCGGAGTTGAACCGGTATGCTTTTTGAGTATTTTTCTGAAATAAGAGCATGAACTGAAGCCAAGTGTATCGCTTATCTCCTCAACAGATTTTGACGTGGTGCTGAGCAAATCAACTCCAAGCTCACATAAATATGCTTGCCTGTAATCATTCGGAGTTGTTCCGAGAACCTTTTTAAAAAGCAGATAAAGATACGGTTCACTTATGAAACAAGCTTTTGCAATATCGGGAACAGAACAGTTCGGATGCTCGCTGATATAATGCTTTGCCATTTCGATTATAGCGCGATCCTTACCCAGAGCTTCATGCTCCATTGTCGGAAATATATCGGAAAGGAGTCCGTAAAAAGCACCAAGCGCCTCGCACGTCACAGGGTTTCCGAGCGGAATTGCCAACAGTCTTCTTCGCATTCCCTCATCAAGCTTGATTTTTTGAAGCTCATAATTTCCTTCCTCACGCACCTGTAATCCATGAAAGCCGAACGAGAGATATTTAAGCTCGCCGTCGTTCGGATACCAGAACGACTCGTAAACGAGGTTTTTCGGTATATAAAAAAGCTCTCCCTCGCTTATAACAAGCGTCTTTTTCTCGGAAACTATTTTGCAGTGACCTCTTTTGGTATAACCAAAAAAATTCATCGGACAACCTGCGCGGTTATCTGTATATTTATGCTTGCTCATCGTAAATTCAACAAAGCTGAAATTGCTTTTAGCGCTGTATTTATTCATATCATCCCTCAAAATTATATAATTTTACCTCTTTTTTATATTATACACTATTTTATTCTTGAAATCAATATGTTATAATAAATATGCTGAAATTTTTATGAAATCCAAATTGGAGATATATAATGCATAAGATAAAATAGCACTTATCGGTCTGAACCGTCACAGTCACGCACAGCCGATAATAAGCTGCATCAGAAAAAACGATAACATATTCGACTTCGCAGGTTACGCACTGATTCATAACGAGGACGAGCGTTTCCCCGAAGTGTTCAAATATCTCGACGGTTGCAAGCGTCTCAGCGTTGATGAAATCATGAACGATACCTCCATTGAAGCCGTTGCAATCGAAACAGAGGAAATATACCTGAGTGAATATGCCACCCTCGCCGCAAAGCACGGTAAACATATACATATGGAAAAGCCGGGCGGCACTTCGGTTTCCGAATTTGAGACACTTGTCGATCTTGTAAAAAAAAGCGGTAAGACCTTTAACATCGGATATATGTACCGTTACAATCCGATAATCAGAGAGCTTCTTTGTCGCATCAAAAACGGCGAATTTGGCGAAATCATCAGCGTTGACGCACAGATGAACTGTTACCATCCGGCAGCGACACGTCAATGGCTTGAAGCATTCCCCGGCGGTATGATGTTTTACCTCGGCTGTCACCTCGTCGATCTGATACTGCAGATTCAGGGCAAACCCGAGAATATCATCCCGCTTAACCGCTCATCCGGCATCGACGGCGTTAGTGCGCAGGACTTCGGCATGGCAGTGTTTGAATACAAAAACGGCGTATCCGTCGCAAAGACGAGTGCAGTACAGATCGGCGGATTCACCACACGTCGTCTGCTCGTTTCGGGAACGAAGAAGACCGTTGAAATAAAGCCGCTTGAATTATCAACGGCACCGAATGTACTCGAAACAACAGCCACCGAATTCGAAAGTGGAAAAGCATGGGGTGACCTTGGGGAAACATATCTCAGCGGCGGCTTTAACCGTTATGATGATATGATGAAAGCATTTGCAAGCATGGTTCGCGGCGAATGTGAAAATCCGTATACATACGATTATGAGCTTGAGCTTTATAAAACCGTTATGAAAGCCTGTGGAGGTGAGGGAAAATGAAAAAAGTTCTTGTTCTCGGCGCAACAGGCGCAATAGGCTTCTATCTTGTTCCGGCGCTTGCAAAAATGGGTTATGCCGTCGATGCAGTATCGCTTGACGATCCGCCATATGACGTACCTAATGTTACATATTATAAATTCAATGCCAAAGATGACGCCGAGCTTTTCCGTTTTATCGGCAGTAAAAAATACGATGCCATACTCGATCTGCTGCTCTATCTTACAGCCGAGCTTGAAACACGCTATATGAAGCTCCTCGACTCAACGGATCATTACCTTTTCTTCTCCTCATACAGAGTGTATGCAAACGAAAAAATCCCGATAAAAGAAACCGCGCTGCGTCTGCTCGATGTTTCGACCGATAAAGTATTCCTCGCAGGCGAAGAAACGAAGTACGCGCTCTATAAGGCACGTGAAGAAAATCTTCTGCGCGCATCGGGGCGTAACAATTACACCATCCTCCGTCCGACAATGGTGTTTTCAAGATACCGTTATCAGCTTGTTGGTCTCGAAGCACCGACATTTCTCTACCTTGCACAAGAGGGATATAAAGTTCCGCTTCCCGAAAACGCAATGAGCCTCAATGCGGCAATGATATGCTCCGAAGATGCGGCAAAGCTCATTTCGCGTCTTGTTCTGAATGATAAAGCATACGGAGAAGCGTTCACAGTCGGAAGCAGTGAGCTTCACACATGGAGCGATGTTGCAGAGTATTATGCCGAAGCGATCGGACTTGAATATTTCACTGTTGACAGGAAGAGTTTTGACGCCTTTGTTGAATCAATTGACGAAGGTTGGCTCTATGACCATAAATATGACCGCTATTTCGACAGAAGAATCGACAATTCCAAGATCCTCGCCGCGACGGGAATTTCACAGAGCGAATTGACGCCGCTGTTCGAATTCCTTGTCCACGAGCTCCATTCACTCCCGAAGGATTTCAAGTGGAAGCCGTATGAGCGCACACTAAAAATGATTGATTTCTTTGGACTTTAATATATACAAAAAGCAACCGGTTAAACGATACCGATTGCTTTTGTTTTTATAAGCTCATTTGCACTTCTTATCGAATGCCGGGTTGATCGCAAAGAAGTTCTTGGAGTCAAGATTATCCTGGACGTGACGAAGCAATTCACCAAAACGCTGATAGTGAACAATCTCGCGCTGACGTAAGAACTTGATTACGTCGTTAACATCGGGATCGTCAGAGAGGCGAAGGATGTTATCGTAAGTGGTTTTCGCCTTCATTTCGGCAGCCATATCCTCGTGGAGATCGGTTATAGGATCACCCTTCACCTGCATCATAGCCGCGTTCCACGGTGTTCCCGACGCTGCTTGCGGATATACGCCGGTTGTGTGATCGACGAAATAGGTACCGAAGCCCTGCTTGTCGATTTCGTCAGGCGAAAGGTTGCGTGTCAACTGATAAACCAGCGTTCCAACCATCTCAAGATGGGCAAGCTCTTCGGTTCCTATATCAGTAAGCGCCCCCTTTGCCACATCGTAAGGCATACTGTAACGCTGGCTGAGATAACGCAGGGACGCGCCGAGTTCGCCATCCGGTCCGCCGTACTGACTTATAATAACCTGCGCCAGACGGGGATTCGGATTTTTTATCTTTATCGGATACTGCAATTTCTTCTCATAAATCCACATACTCAGCAGTCACCTCCCGTAATGTTCGCCTCAAGCTCCCAGGGCCACGGACCGTCCACCCAACGCCATGCATGACCATCAGCACAACCGTTTAAGTTACCGTTACCCTGATTGCGAGTCATACCACCGTCACAGCCACAGCCGCACGAATTACCGCCGCGTACCGCAGATCTCAAAACGTCCTTGTTATCATAAGAGCGTCCTGCAACGGCGCCTTTAGCGTCACCGGTGTTGCAGGCGTAGTTGCACTTGTCACCTGCCGCCGCGCAGATCTGTCTGTAAGCCGCAAGTGCACGTTCGTCATTCGGATGCGTGTCAAGATAGAGACGCAGTTCCCACGCCGCGAACGGAAGCGCGTATTCGTTCATGCAACCCTGTTTCAGCATCTTTTACCTCCCATTGTCACCGTTTTACCGCAGAAAGGCTTGTCGAGCTCGGGATAGAGTGTGCCGCGGCAAAGTGCCATTTCGGGTTGGTACATATTCTCAAGCTCCTGCCAGCGCACGTAAGCCATCGCAAGCGCAGACGGGAACTTATCATCAAGATGAGCGTCCTTCATCGGACACATATCTTTCTCTGTCAAAGTGACCATCCTCTTTCTTTTTTACTTGGCGGCATAGAGCACCGCCTGATAAAAGTATATGAAAGTTACGTGGCAATGTTAAAAAGCGAGTCGGCATAATAACTCTGCTAACTCGCTTTTTTGTATATTTACTATTTTATGGTACTATTTTCACGCAAAAATATTTTTTAGATTACTTTCTGACCTTGCCAAGGAGCCACGCGAGCAACTCCTCGTTATACGCATAGTCCCAAACATTGTGTGCAACACCGTCAATACGCGTGTACGTCACATCCTTGTCGCGTGCACGTAAAGCCGCAACCATTTCGTCAGATTGAACCGGCGGAACAACCTTGTCATCCGAACCATGGAAAACCCAAATCGGCATATTAAGGCACCCGGTGTTCCACGACATACCGCCGCCGCAAACCGGGACAATCGCCGCAAATTTTTCGGGAGCCGCCATTGCAGTATACCATGTGCCAAAGCCACCCATACTGAGGCCGGTGAGATAAACGCGATTTTCGTCAACGGGATATTCAGACATGATCTGTTCGATAAATTTCAGTATAGATTCAACACGCGCCGCCCAAAATGTTCCGGTCGGACACTGCGGCATGATAAAGATGCACTTGTGATCAGCATTTTTCACGACCTTTGAAAAGCCATGCACATCGACACGCTCAAGCTCATCACCGCCATTACCTCGCTCACCTGCACCGTGAAGCTGGATAATAAGCGGCAATTTTTCGCTCATTCCGTTGGGAGAATATTCAACAAATGGGAAGATCCATTTTGTCTCGTTATGTTCGATTCTGTTCATGATGAAATCCTTTCGTAGAAAAGTTGATATGTATATTATAACAAACGCATTTAGTAAAGTCAATAACAAAAATGCGATTTTGGAGTTTTTCAAAGGTATTCATTCTCATTAGTTGATAAGGAGCTATTTTTCGATAACTGTTGACTTTTGTTTTTTCGCGTGCTATAATGGATTGAAATTATTAAAATTAAACGCTTGGCAGACAAACTGTATATGCCGTACCGTTTTGGAAAGGACTGGCTGCATAATGAAGAATTTAATGCAGAAGATTGCTTTTAACGAAGAAGAGCAGGGATTCTTTCTGAAGCTCAAAGAAGAGCTTGCAGAGGAAATACACAACGAGCTTCTTTCGCTAAGGGAACGCTTTTGCAATCCCGACGGTGACAGCGGGCTTGTCGGACAGGCGGTTATGGAGCGTCTTGATGAGCTTGCCGCAAAGGCAGAGGTTCACAAATATTCACTTTATATGCTGTTTCTTTTGATCTGCGGTACCGGTCTTCCGGATTTGTACCGAAAGAACGGCATCGATGTATCTTACGCATACAACGCGTTGAGCGATATGCGCTATAAGTTGACCGAATGTGAAAAATGGGATCACGTACTGGGTACCAGAAGCTTTATATGGTTCCACAATTATTTCCTGCTGAAGCGTATGGCAATCGGACGTTTTCAATATGATATCACAACATGGCAGAAGGATTACGACTATGAATTCGGCGGTGTCCGTGTAACCAAGGGGGATCCGATCTACCATTTCCACATCCCGTCGTCCGGAAAAATGACAAGAGAGATGCGTCTTGATTCCTATAAGGGTGTGCATAGCTATTTCGGCTACAAAAAAGGAGAACCTGTGGTTATAACCACCAATACATGGCTGATCTATCCCGGCTACCGCGATGTTTTTCCGAAGGGCTCGAATCTTGCGGATTTTATGGAGGATTTTGATATCATAGACTGCGCCGACTCGGACAACTTCAACGTGGCAATCCGTATTTTCAACTGTTATTATGAAGGCGATACCTCGGTGTTCCCGAGAGATACAACCCTCCAGTGCAATTTTATTGATTATATTGAAAAGGGCGGAAAACACGGTACAGGCTTCGGCGTTATCCTCTTTGACGGCGAAAAAATAATCAACAACAAGAGAGATAATTAAGGAAGCGCCCTCAATGAGCATAAGAACAAGCTATATGGGCATTTGAAAATATACGAAAGAAATTTCAATCGTTTTCGTAATCGCACCCTTTTCATTTTCTCTTAACTTTCACTTTATTTTTTAGTTTTCTTTACCCCAATTATTAACATAGAGCCTAACAAAACCCGAAACGTTACATTGAGCGCTTCGGGTTGTTTATATATAAAATTATGCTGTATTTGTCGTTTCTAAAAATCAAATATACAATTTTACTCTTTGCCTGTCCAACAGTATGTACAGAGCTTGCAGGCAGGCAGTCCGACAGATTCGATCATGTCATCAAGACGCTGGAAGCTGAGGGAAGTGAAGTTGAGCTCTTTACAGATGTCTTCAACCATTCCCTTGTATTCGGGTGTGTTCGGATCGGCATAAAGATGAAGCTTCTTTGCCGCTTCCTCCTCCGAGCCTTCGCGTTTTAAAATGGTGCGGCGCGTTATAAGGTCAAGCTCACTTTTGGAGCGCGAGAAATTGAGGTATTTGCAACCGTACATGAGCGGAGGACAAGCGGTTCTGACATGTACACCCTTTGCGCCGCTTTGATAGAGGAATTCGGTCGTTTCACGAAGCTGTGTGCCGCGGACGATCGAATCGTCGATGAGAAGCAGACTTTTATCGCGTATGAGTTGGTCTATGGCGATAAGCTTCATCTTTGCGATAAGACTGCGTTGTGACTGT
The DNA here is from genome assembly GCA_964430755.1 of uncultured Lachnospiraceae bacterium. Classification (GTDB taxonomy): domain Bacteria; phylum Bacillota; class Clostridia; order Oscillospirales; family CAG-272; genus Flemingiibacterium. The sequence continues at coordinate 8,920 of CAYSFT010000042.1, forward strand.
ATCGTTGGCATAAATGAACGTGGCCAGGTTGGTGTATATTTGATGAACGGTCTGCCGAATGAAACTCCTGACTCGTTGGCGTAACCGACAGCGTGTGCAGTACCCGAATCGGGAACACCTGCAACGATATCGGGAGAGATGAGTCCTTTGTCGCGCTGTGCCAATTTTGCGCCGCAGCGGTTTCGCATGACCTCGACGTTTACGCCCTCATAGTTTGAGGTTGTGTAACCGTAATAAACCCAAAGGAACGTACATATGCGCATTTCCTCGCGAGGCTCTGATACGGTTTCACACGACTCGGATGTGAGATAAACTATCTCTGCCGGACCGAGATCCTTATAGTGTGTATATCCAAGATTCAAATATGCAAAGCTTTCGAACGATGCACAGTATGCGCCGTCTTTCCTGCCGATAACAACAGGAGTTCTGCCGAGTCTGTCGCGCGCGGCGTACATACCCTCCGAAGTCAGAACGAGCATTGTCATGGAGCCGTCGATGAGGTCCTGCGCGTAACGTATACCCTCGACAATTGTTTCTTTCTGAGTGATCAGCGAAGCCACAAGCTCGGTGGGATTGACGTCACCACCGCTCATTTCAAGGAAATGTGAGTGACCTTTTTTGAAGCAGATGTCGATAAGCTCCGAGGCGTTATTGATACGTCCGACTGTCGTTATTGCAAAGTTGCCGAGATGCGAGCGTACAATAAGCGGCTGAGGCTCTGAATCTGATATACAGCCGATACCGAGTGTACCTTTCATCTCGCCGATGTCTTTGTCGAATTTTGTACGGAACGGTGAATTTTCTATATTATGAATAGCGCGATTAAAGCCGCCCTCGCCCCAGACAGCCATACCTCCGCGGCGTGTTCCGAGGTGAGAATGGTAGTCTGTTCCGAAAAAGAGATCGAACACACAATCCTGCTTTGATACGACACCGAATAATCCTCCCATTGATTCTTTCCTTTCAGGTAACAAAAATTGATAATATTATTATATCATACCGAGCATGATTTTTCAAGGGGATTTTCCAATAAAATCACACATATGGAATAATCTTCGTTTTGACGTGGTGCTTTTGTAATGACACCCTGTCAAAAAACGGCATAAACTGTAATGCGCCACTATCGGCGCGAGAACATTTACATGAAAGGACAGTTATGAAAAAGAATCACGGATATAAATTTGCCGTTATCGGCGGAGATGCAAGACAGCTCATTGCAGCGTCTCTCTTCAGGGCGGCAGGATACGATGTTTCACTTTACGGTTTTGATAAGGACGTAACTCCGGATGAGACTTCAACCTCAGTCTCGGTTGTTGATTCGCTTTGTTGTTCCGCAAGCAGTGTCGGCACTCACGAGCTTTTACACAATCTTTCCGACGGTACTGTCAACGACTGCGGTGTAGTATGCAAAACAGCAGAGGAAGCGGTGCTCGGGAGTGATGCGGTGATACTTCCGCTTCCCTCGAGCAGTGACGGCGAGCATATTTCGATGCCGCTCGGTGAGGGCTGTAAGCTGACAATTGATAAGCTTTGCGCTATGATGTCAAAAAACGGTACGATGCTTCTTTGCGGTGGAAAGTTACCCAAAAAAGCGGTGTCCCTTTGCGAAGCTTACGGCATATCGGTTTTTGATTATTATGAACGGGATGAATTTGCGATAGCCAACGCCGTTCCGACTGCCGAGGGTGCAATCGAGATTGCCATGCACGAAACGCCTATGACAATTAACGAAGCGTCTGCACTTGTTATCGGTTACGGACGCATCGGCAAGGTACTCGCAAGACTGCTTTCTTCGCTTGGTGCGCGGGTGACGGTCAGTGCGAGAAAGGCTTCGGATCTTGCGTGGATACGTGCGTATGGGTATGAAGCTGCAGTGACGGAGAATTTAAGAGCGGTGTTCGATGAGAAGCACTTTGATATGATATTTAACACCGTTCCGCATACGGTGCTCGCTCATCGTGAGCTTGAAGCGATAGGGAAGCACGGACTCATAATCGACCTTGCATCGAAGCCCGGAGGCGTTGATATTGTCGCTGCCGAAAAGCTCGGAATGAATATTATCTGGGCACTGTCACTTCCGGGCAAGGTTGCGCCGGTTACGTCGGGACGCATAATCGCAGAAACGGTTCTCGCTTGTCTCGGAAAATATACAGAGGGGGATTAGTATGCTTATAGGTTATGCGCTTTGCGGCTCTTTCTGTACATTTTCGCGTAGTATCGCTATAATGGAAAAGCTGCGTTCCGACGGACATGAGCTTGTCCCAATCATGAGCGAGATCGCATATTCGACCGACACACGCTTTGGTAAGGCAGAGGATATACGCGAGCGGATCAAGGCTATATGCGAACGTGATATTATACACACCGTGGATGCCGCCGAGCCGCTCGGCCCGAAGGTGAAGCTTGACGTGCTTATAGTTTCGCCCTGTACGGGAAACACGCTTGCAAAGCTGGCACACGGAGTTACAGATACGTCTGTTACTATGGCTTGTAAGGCGCATTTGCGATGTGACCGCCCGCTCCTCATTGCGCTTGCAAGCAACGATGCGATGTCGGCGAATCTCGCTAACCTTTCACGTATGCTCACACGTAAGGCGGTATACTTTGTGCCGCTTGCGCAGGATGATCCGCAGAGTAAGCCCCATTCGCTTGTTTCGGAGTTCGAGAGGGTTCCGGAGGCTCTTGCGGCGGCGATGACTGGACGGCAGTTGCGTCCGCTGTTTGTGTAAAGATGCACCCAGCCGGTTGACAAACAAAATAATATGTGGTATAATTATATGTAATTATATCAAAGGTGTAATTACGTTCCGCAGGCTTTTGTTTGCGGAATGTTTTTGTGTAAAATCATGGAGGTAATGTCATGAAATATGATGTTATAATCGTCGGCGCAGGCCCTGCCGGTATTTTCACCGCGCTTGAGCTTATCCGTCGTAACGCTGATAAAAAGGTTCTTCTTATCGAAAAAGGTGCGCCTATTGAAAAGCGTCATTGCCCTAAAATTAAAACTCAGACCTGCGTGCAGTGTAAGCCGTACTGCCATATCACAACGGGATTTTCCGGAGCAGGTGCTTTCTCGGACGGTAAGCTTTCTCTCTCGCCCGATGTTGGCGGTGAGCTTCCCGAGCTTATCGGCTGGCAGACGGCAAAGGAGCTTATTGAGTACGCAGATTCAATTTACCTTGAATTCGGAGCAGACACTCATGTTGAGGGCGTTTCAAACGATCCTTTCATAAAGGAGATACGCAAGCGTGCAATACAGGCAGGACTTCGTCTTGTTGACTGCCCGATACGTCACCTCGGAACGGAAAAAGCGCAGGATATTTACCATGCAATACAGCAGTATCTCGCAGAAAACGGTGTCCAGCTTATGTTCGGCGCAAACTGCAGTGATCTTATTGTTGAAGAAAATGCCTGCCGCGGTGTTATCCTTTCGGAAAAGGACGGTTCAGAACGTGAACTGCGTGCCGACACGGTTGTTGTTGCAACGGGCAGACGCGGCGCTGACTGGCTTGAAAAGATATGCGAGGAGCATAATGTTGAGCACAAGCCGGGTACGGTTGATATCGGTGTGCGCGTCGAGGTGAGAAACGAGATCATCGAGGACGTGAACAAGGTTCTCTATGAATCGAAGCTGATCGGTTATCCGAAGCCGTTTAAGAATAAGGTTCGTACATTCTGTCAGAACCCGGGCGGATTTGTTTCGCAGGAGAATTATGACAATGACCTCGCGGTGGTTAACGGTCACTCATATAAGGAGCGCAAATCGGGCAATACCAATCTTGCGATACTCTGTTCACACAACTTCAGCGTGCCGTTCAATCAGCCGATCGAGTATGCTAAAAAGGTCGGCGAGCTTACAAATATGCTCGGCGCAGGACATATACTCGTACAGCGCTTTGGCGATATACTTGACGGTAAGCGTACATGGCCGAAGGAGCTTGCACAGTCGAACGTCAAGCCGACGCTTCCGGATGCGGTTGCAGGCGATATCACAGCCGCGATGCCGTACCGTGCGATGATGAATATTATCAACTTTATTCAGGCGGTTGACATAGTTGTTCCCGGCTTTGCGAGTACGGAAACATTGCTTTATTCGCCCGAGCTTAAATTCTACTCAAACCGCGTCAAGATGGACGAAAATCTCGACACCTCGCTTCGCGGACTTCACTGCCTCGGCGACTCAAGCGGTTGGACAAGAGGACTTATGATGGCGTCCGTAATGGGCGTTCTGATGGGCAGAAAGATTGCCGAGAGGGGATAAACTGCCGTTATCTTCAAAAAATGCGAAAACCCTCTTGTCAAACGGACGTTCATGTGATATAATATTATATTATCATTAAATTACAAGCAAAGGACAATATTACAATGCTTAAAATAAAGAAACATATTGCAGAAAAGCTTTACGCGAATTTTGCGGCAGTCGCACCTGCTGTGGGCGATCTCACTGCTGACGATTTTGCGTCATTTCTTGAATATCCGCCGGATGATAATTTCGGTGATCTCGCGTTCCCCTGCTTCAAGCTTTCAAAGGCTATGCGTATGGCGCCGCCCATGATCGCGGCAAAGCTTGCCGAGGGACTCGAAGATGACGTTATTGCAAAGGTTGACGTTGTTGGCGGTTATCTTAATATTTTCATCTCCGCATCCTATCTCGCAGGTGTACTCATGCCCGAGATCATGGAGAAGGGCGAAAAATACGGCTCGTTTGATTTCGGAAAAGGGAAGAATGTCGTGCTTGACTATTCCTCTCCAAACGTCGCAAAGCCGTTCCATATCGGTCACCTCGGTACGACTGTTATCGGTCACAGCCTCAAGATGCTCCATGAGTTTTGCGGCTACAATTGTATCGGCGTAAACCACCTCGGTGACTGGGGTACACAGTTCGGAAAATTGATCGTTGCTTACCGCAAGTGGGGAAGCCGCGAGCAGATCGAAAACGGCGGTATTGACGAGCTTGTTGCACTTTATGTCAAGTTCCACGAAGAAGCCGAAAAGGATGAAGCCCTTAACGATGCGGCACGTGCCGAATTTACAAAGCTTGAGGGGCATGACGAAGAAAACACCGCACTTTGGAAGTGGTTCATTGAAATCTCGTTAAAGGAATACAGCCGCACATATAAGCAGCTCGGTATTGAATTTGATTCGTATAACGGCGAGAGCTTCTATTCTGACAAGATGCCTGCGGTTGTTCAGGAATTAAAGGACAAGAACCTTATGACGATTGACGACGGCGCATCCATCATCAATCTCGAAGCATACAATATGCCGCCCTGTCTGATACTCAAGCGTGACGGCTCAACCCTTTATCCGACACGTGACATCGCGGCAGCTCTTTACAGAAAAAAGACCTACGATTTCGACAAGAACATTTACGTCACCTCGGCAGGTCAGAGTCTTCACTTTGCACAGTGGTTCAAGGTTGTTGAGCTGATGGGTTACGATTGGTCGGACAAGCTTATCCACGTTCCTTACGGTACGGTTTCAATCAACGGCTCGAAGCTTGCGACACGTACCGGTAATGTTATTCTCTTAAAGGATCTCTTTGCAGAGTCGATCGAAAAGGTTTCGGCTATCATGGAAGAAAAGAACGCAAACCTCGAAAACAAAGAAGAGGTTGCCGAGGCAGTCGGTGTCGGCGCGATAATCTTCCATTACCTGATGAACAGCCGTATCAAGGATATCAACTTCATTCTTGAGGATGCGCTCAACTTCGACGGAAACACAGGCCCTTACGCACAGTACACATATGCACGTACCTGCTCGATCATCGAAAAGGCAGGCGGTGTTCCTGAAATTAAGCCCGATGCGTCGATGGTTACTGCACGCTCGGAAGCGGCACTTCTCAAAACGCTGTCGATCTTCCCCGAAAAGGTGCTCGCGGCGCTTGATGATCTCGAACCGTCTGTTATCACACGTTACATTTTAGATGTTTGTACGGCGTTCAACCGCTTCTATCACGAATGTCAGATCGTTACTGCGGACAATGCGACCACACGTGACTTCCGTGTTGCGCTCACATCGTGTGTACGCTCTGTACTCGGAAAAGCGTTTGAGCTTATCTGCATGAAGAAAACCGAAAAGATATAATGAATTATAGGAGATAAAACAATGTCAGGACACAGCAAATGGAAAAATATAATGCACAAAAAGGAGAAGACCGACGCACAACGCGCCAAGATCTTCACCAAAATCGGTAAGGAGATGGCAGTTGCCGTAAAAGAGGGCGGTCCCGATCCCGTTTCAAACAGCAAGCTCGCTTCGCTCATTGCCAAGGCAAAGGCTAACAACGTACCTAACGATAACATCGACCGTATCATCAAAAAGGCATCAAGTGCCGACGGTGCGGACTATGAGGAGATCGTATACGAGGGTTACGGTCCCTGCGGCGTTGCAGTTATAGTTGAAGCGACGACTGACAACCGTAACCGTACCGCTTCCGATGTACGCCACTATTTCGATAAGTTCGGCGGCAACCTCGGAACAACCGGCTGCGTTTCGTTTATGTTCACCGAGAAGGGCGTGATCGTTATCGAAAACGACGGTAAGATCGATGAGGATCAGCTCATGGAGGATGCACTTGAAGCAGGTGCGGCAGATTTTGTCGCCGAGGACGGTGCTTTTGAAATCTCGACCGAGACTGATGACCTCGAAGCAGTACGTGCGGCACTTGCCGACAAAGGTTATGCGATCCTTTCTGCTGACACCGATAAGGTTCCCTCGAGCTACGTAACACTCACCGGTGAGGATGACATCAAGAATATGAACAAGCTCATTGAAGCACTTGAAGATAACGACGACGTTATCGAAGTTTACCACAACTGGGAAAATCCAGACGAAGAATAAAAACAAAAGTCCGGCTGACGAAAAATCAGTCGGATTTTTTATATACCCTCGCCGTTGAAGGCAGGTATGAAGCTTTCCTTGGCGGCATTGCCTTGTTGGATGAAGGCGTTTTCCATTCCGATGGAGAGAGCATGGTCGATGAGCTTATTGTATTCATAGGTCGTAACCTTGCGCGAAAGCTCGGGGTAACGCTCCTTGTCGAGCGAGTCAAGAGGCGTATATTGGCTCATAAGGCTATAATAGATCGAATTACCGTATTTTTTGAAAAGGTAATCGATCACACTTACCGACTCGGCAAGCTGTCCCGGGAGCAGGAGATGCCGGACGATAACTCCGTGTGTCATGATGCCGTCATCGTCAAATTTTGCCTCGCCGATTTTGTTTACCATATATTCAAGCGATCTTGCGGCGTATTCGGGATAATCGGCGGCACGTGAATATTTTTCTGAAAGCTCGGGGGAGAGATATTTGAAATCGGGAAGATAAATGTCTATCATATCCGCAATTTCGCCGAGCGTTTCAATTTTTTCGTATCCGCTTGTGTTATAAACTATCGGAAGTGTGAGACCGTTTTTTCGTGCGGTGCTTACGGCTTTTTTTATTTGCGGCGCGAACATTGTCGGCGTGACGAGGTTTATGTTGTGTACGCCTTGTGACTGAAGCTCCCAAAATATCCGGGCGAGGTGTTCTTCAGTAACGATGACACCGTGTTCCGCCGTATTTCCGCGTGATATTGCGGCGTTCTGACAGTATACACAGCCGAGCGTGCATCCGCAGAAAAAGACAGTGCCCGAACCGTTTTTGCCAGATATACACGGTTCTTCCCAATAGTGCGGAGCGGCACGTGCAACACGGAGCTCGTTCGCTTGTGTGCAATATCCGATTGAAGTTCGACGGTCTATGTTGCATCCGCGCGGACAGATGTTACATTTATTCATGTGAGTCACCAATAGGCGAATCAGTCTCGCCACTCAAAAATGCGTGTACTGCGGCGATTTCATCTTCGCCCTCGATTATTCCGGGCTTATAAAGGTCAGTGTAAACATAGCAGGGAATGACCTCATCTGTGACAGACACCAGCTCATCGTCAACGATTTTCAGATGAAGCCTATAAACAATGGTACGGTTTTCCTCACTGCGAGAGCCGCCGAAAACAAAGTTGCCGAGCGAATGGACTATCGTTTTACCGTTGTAAACCTCGATTGGCTGGAGGACGTGCGGATGGTGTCCGATAACGATGTCGATGCCGTTGTCTATCATGCGTCTGCAGCCTGCGGCTTTCCATGCGTCGGGCTCATGTATACGCTCGGTGCCGCCGTGGAAATATACGATCTTATAATCGGCGTCGATGCTTGCCATTTTGTTTGAGATCACCGTGTCATAGCCGGTATAGTAAAATGTTGTGCAGTAGAGCGCAACCGTGAAGCCGTTTTTCTCGAGCATAACGACGTTTTCGTTGTCGCCCCAGAGTACGCCTGCAGAATCAAGTGCGGCACGTGTGTCAGCATATCCGATGGAGGTATAGTCCTCAGAATGATTATTGGAAAGCGAAACGATCTCAACGCTTCCTGCATTAAGAATGGCTGTATTCGCCGTGGTGGAACGGTACCAATATGCGGGAGTGTAACCCTTGTTTCTCATTGGTGCATCAATGTTATCGGTGAAGACGTTTTCGAGATTGGCAACCGTCCAGTCGTCGTTTTCAAAAAGCTCGATGAAATTTTCAAGAAAATAAGACGGTTCAACCTCTTTTGCAAGCGCATTGAACGAGCCCTGCCATTCACCGCCGCGGTCTGTTGCGAGCATACAGTCGCCAACGAATGAGAACGTGATCTCAAAAGGCTCGGGAAGCGGTTCTTCCTCGGTGTCACACGGCGGTGCGGCGATGTCTTTTTCGCTTTGCGAGAGGGTGGGCGTGTGAATGATGTCACGCGGTTCTTTTATACTGTTTTGTGTATAGAGTACGGCGGCAAGTGTGAGCGAGAGGAGCACGAACATAACTGCCGCTAAAATTTGACTTTTTTTCATGTGTATCCTCGGATAATGGTATTTCTTTAATTATACCATGCCTTGCCTATAATTGCAAGTGTAACTTTGAATATTAACCGTTTGAGCTCTTTTGGCATAAACTGTAACAAACAGAGAAGGAGATGAATTTATGCCTGAAATATATGAATACAACCGTGAACGTGCACTTGCATATGCAAGACGGTGGGCACTTGATCGAAATCCGCTTTTCTTTGATTTTACCGGAGGCGGCGGAAACTGCACTAATTTCGTTTCGCAGTGTATCCTTGCAGGCTGTTGTCAGATGAACTTCACCCCGGATTTTGGCTGGTATTACATATCGCCCGACGACCGTGCCGCCGCTTGGACGGGCGTTGAATTTTTCTATAACTTTTTAACCGGCAACACCGAGGGCGTCGGGGAGGGACTCGGACCATTCGGACGTGAGGTTGGCAGAAGGCAGATACTGCAGATCGGCGACGTTATCCAGCTTGGCAACGCTGACGGTGACTATTATCACACATTGCTTGTAACAGGTTACGGCAGGCGGACATACCTTGTTTCGGCTCATAGTGATGACGCATACAACCGTCCGTTGTCGAGTTACAATTACCGCCGTATACGTTACCTGCACATTGACGGTTACAGAACCGATCAGCGTTTTGTCGGAGCCTGCTTTGATGATCTCATAAGCGGTACATCGCTCGGAATAGTATAAATATAGCCGCCGACGAAGCTGGCGGCATACAAACGTCTACAATTAACGAAGCGAATCCGGAGCCGTCAGGCGGAGTTGAGCGCGCCCGAAGCGCACCTGCGCTGAAGAAGCAATGAAGCCACGGATGCCGGCGAAGCTGGCAGGTGAAACGGTCACGGCTGACGAAGCGAATCCGGAGCCGTCAGGCGGAGTTGAGCGCAAGTCGAGCGCAGGCAAAGGAAAGGGGGAGAGCTCGAGAGGGGCGAAAACCTTCGCGCC
>CAYSFT010000043.1:0-18637 GCA_964430755.1 uncultured Lachnospiraceae bacterium
TTGCGAGTATTTCAGTCAAATATTGATTAACGCTATATCCGCGCTCTGTTTTCTTTTTCTTTTGCACTACTTCCATCATTTGCTCGTATATATCGGGCGGTAGCCGCAAGGGAATCGGTATTTTTTGCTTTGTTGGTGTATCTGATTTATTCACAATTCCACCCCTATTTTGATATCATAATATCTTGATACTATGATATCATATTTAGAAGAAATTGTCAAGCATTTCAAATAAAAAAGTGCATAAGTTTTTCCTATGCACAGGTGAGTAGTAATCAATTTTGGGAAGTTCAAATCCCGCAAGTGTTAAATATCTTTTTCTCGTGACTATACGAGAAAAGGGCAGGAAACGAAAAAAGCCTTGGAACAACTGACATTCCAAGGCTTTGCTTATGGTTGCGGAGGCAGGATTTGAACCTACGACCTTCGGGTTATGAGCCCGACGAGCTACCGGACTGCTCCACTCCGCGATATATTGGTGCCGGAAACCGGGCTCGAACCGGTACGAGATTTGGTCTCACGGGATTTTAAGTCCCGGGCGTCTGCCAATTCCGCCACTCCGGCATTTTCCGTTACCTTATTTTGGCGATCTTCTCTTGACCGCCCATATATTATATCACAACAGTATTCCTTTGTCAAGGGTTTTTTGCAAATTAACAAAAATATTTTCCTGCGCAAAGCAAATTATTTCATAATTATATATTGCATTGCCGGCAATTTGATGTTATAATATATACTGTATAATTGTGTGCACTTTAATTTCAAAATATTCATACCAAATAAAAAATCACTTAAATATGAGGTTTACATGGTTTTTTCATCAACTGTCTTTCTGTTTATATTTCTGCCGGCCGTGTGGCTTTTGCATACGCTGATTCCTGCACGCTTTATCAAGGCACGTAATATACTCCTCGCCGCCGCAAGTCTTCTCTTTTATGCTTACGGCGAACCGATATACATACTTTTAATGCTCGGTTCTGTCCTCTTCAATTGGGCTATGACTCTCCTTATGGTAAAGTACAAAGGGACCGCACAGTCTGTTATATGCACTGTTTGTGTCGTCGTTGACCTTGCAGCACTTGCGTTCTTCAAATATGTACCGTGGTTACTTTCTCTTGTCAACTCTGCGTTTTCGACCGATTTCAGCGTTGCTGTAAGCTCCATTCCCGTCGGTATATCGTTCTATACCTTCCAGGTGCTTTCATATGTCGTTGACGTAAGGCGCGGCAAAAATGAGGCACAGAAAAACTTCGGAGATCTGCTGCTCTATATCTCATTTTTCCCTCAGCTTATCGCCGGTCCGATTGTCAAATATGATGATATCAAGGAACAAATTGCCAATCGTTCCGTCACAATAAGCAAGACCGCACTCGGTATACGCCGCTTCATTTACGGTCTTTCAAAAAAAGTGCTCATATCAAACACCGCCGCTGTTGTTGCTGTTGCGGCTTTCGGTGCGGAGTCACCGTCATCGCTTCTTGCCTGGTCGGGCGCGATATGTTACTGCATACAGCTTTATTTCGACTTTTCCGGTTACTCAGATATGGCTATCGGTCTTGCATCAATATTCGGTTTCTCCCTGCTCGAAAACTTCAATTACCCTTACTGTGCCGTCTCGATACGCGACTTCTGGAAGCGTTGGCACATTTCGCTCACATCCTGGTTCCGTGAGTATGTTTACTTCCCTCTCGGCGGCAACCGTCACGGCAAAGCTCGTACCGTTATAAACCGTCTCGCCGTATTTTTCCTGACGGGACTCTGGCACGGTGCTAACTTTACCTTTATCGTCTGGGGTATGTGGCAAGGACTTCTCATGATGCTCGAACAGTTCACAGGCGCCGAAAAGTGGACAAAGAAACCGCTTCTCAAACCGTTTTTCCATGTATACACGCTCCTTGCCGTCTGTCTCGGATTTGTCGTTTTCAATTCTCCGAGCATGGGCTTTGCAGTAAACTATATCGGCAGAATGTTCTCATTCGTCGGAAGTGCTTCGGACGTGCTTTATCTCTTTTCACCTTACACGCTTATGATGCTGGTGTTCGGTGTTGTATTCTCCCTGCCCGTTGTTCCGACCGTTAAAAAGTTACTTTCAAAAAATCAGACTCTTTGTACCGTTGGCAACACCGCAGGTTATCTCATCACGCTCCCTCTTTTCGCACTCTGCGTGATGACGCTCGCTTCAACCTCGTTCAATCCGTTTATTTACTATAATTTCTGAGGAGGCGCACCATGAAAAAAATAATGCTTGTCATATACTGTGCGATCTTCCTTATTCCCTGCGCCTTCTTTTCGCTCGGCATGATGATTCCCGGCGCGACAAACCAATCAAGCTCAGCCGAAGGAGTTAAAATGCCGCAGCTTTTGACCGAAGAGCCTGATGTGTCAATCAATACAAAGTTCGGGCTTGAGTTTGAGGAATATTTCGCAAAGACCTTTGCATACAGAAACAAGGTGGTCGATCTTTTTTCGGCGCTCAAAAGCGAAGTGTTTTCCGAGGGTAACGATCAGGTCATCGTCGGAAAGGACGGTTTCCTCTTTTTCGGCGAAACACTCGACGACTATCTTGGCAGATCACAGATGAGCGATGAGGATATTAATGCCGCCGCCGATTTCCTGTTTGAATTATACCAAGCTTCAAGTGAAAAAGGCGCAAAATTCCTCTTTGTCTGTGCTCCTAATAAAAACAGTATCTATCCCGAGATGATGCCAACGCGCTATATCATGAACACGGACAATCGTAACATCGACCGCTTACACAGTGCACTTGATGAACGCGGTGTTCCATATCTCGACCTGCGCCCGATACTCACCGAGGCAAAAGCGTCACAGCTCATTTACCATAAACGTGACACGCACTGGAACGCAGAAGGTGCACGTATCGCAATAGAGGCAATTGCAAACGAGCTCTCAATGCCGCTTGACGATTTTTCCGCATATGAGAAAACAGAGGTGATAAATTTCCCCGGTGACCTTGATGCACTTCTCTTCCCTGAGCGCGAAATGTACGATAACAACATCGAATATAACTTTGGCGGCAAATTCCGTTTTGATAAAGCGTATTCAAACATGATGGCGAATGAAATAAAATCAAGTAACACCAACGGCACCGGAAACCTTCTTATGTTCCGTGACTCATTTGCCAATGCAATGATACCGTTTTTCGCGTCAAGCTGTGAGGCAACTCTTTTTGACCGCAGCACGCCGTACAGTCTCGAAAGTCACCGGGACATCGAGGCGGATTACGTTATAGTTGAAATAGCTGAACGATATATAAATAAGCTCGTTCCGAGTGACGAGCCCACTGAAAACTCAGCAAACAAGGAGTGAATTCCGTTTCTATGAAAAACAATAACCGAGCAGTTTCGCTTATGCTTTTTTCTGCGCTCACGCTGAACTGCACATTAATGTCATCATGTACGGTTTCTTCGGAAGCCAAAAATCACGTATATGAAGATTTTGACGTTAAAGCACACGTCGGAATTGAGTTTCCAACGGAAGCCTTCAGCTTCGGTGAGCTTGGTGCGGCAATCGTTCCAAGCGGCAGTAAAGAGAAAAACTATATACCGTCCGATGCCACATATTTCCCGATGACACTTATCGAGGATATGCCGATATACAGAACCCGAACCGATGACACGTCATACGTCTCTTTAAAAAAAGGAGAGCGTATATACCTGGTTGAGCCCGAGGAGGGCAGTGCCTGGGCAACCGTATATTCACCTGCCAAAATACTGCTCGGATACGCCAAGGACGGTTTTCTTCACGCAATAAACAATGACACCACACTTTATGCCGAGGTTCCGATTGAAACCGGTTACGCTCCCGACAATTCGGGAAATCAGGTCAGCGCATATTCTCATCTTGTTGATATCCGAAAATATCTCAAGGTTTATGAGTCAACCGAGATTTCAAATAACGGAATAGAGCTTGCACAATACGACGTCAAGGTTTCCATGAAGCTTTCCACCAATGAGACATCCATTGGTGAGCCCTTTTATCAGCGTAACCTTTGTCTGATACAGTACGACACCCTGCAAAAGCTTGTAAAGGCGATTGAAATTTTCAGAAACGACGGTTACACGGTTGTAATCTACGATGCTTACCGTCCGACCTCGGTTCAGCAGCGTTGGTTTGACGTTGTACAGGTTCACAAATGGGTTGCCGATCCCAAGCGCGGAATGGGCGGCATACACGATCGCGGCACTGCTCTTGATATCTCTCTTATAGATAATGCAACCGGAAAAGAGCTCGATATGCCGACTGCCATGCACACATTCACTGTCGAATCTGCGAGAAACAGCACCACTATGAGCGATATACAGCGCGACAACATGGATTATATGACAGACGTTATGGTTTCCTGCGGCTTTACATATATAAACTCCGAGTGGTGGCATTTCCAGTGTGTCAACACAAGAAATTATCTGCCGACAGACCATCCGATTGATACGATTGCGCTCGTTCCCTCGGAAACCGAAGTTATTAAGTAAGGAGGAGGGTAAAAATGAGTAAAACAGATAAAAGCACACAAGGCGAAAACACAGTTCTCCTCCCTGTTCCGATGCTTGGACCGGAGCAAAAAACACCCGCATGGATTCATTCAATCGCGCTCATAAAATCTGACGGCGAACAGGATACAATGCGTATTGTGATAAAGCGCGATCTCTCGGTCAGCATAGAGAGCTTCACCTTCAGATACCGTTTTTCATCTCTGCCGGTATATGCATCCGATAATGAACACAAATTCAGCAAATATGTATACGAGGACGACGACCTCAATTCAAGCGAGCTAATCACAATACTTGGCAGCGTCCCCTCGCATCTGACAACAGACGGATGCTCGGCATACATTTCCGAAATCACGCTTTCAAGCGGTCAGATTCTGACATTCGATTCCTCGCAGTTTCGTTTGGTACGCCGTCCGAAAGTTAAAAAAGCCGAAAGCTCCGCACCGGTTTCAGGTTTGCCGGGGATAACTCAAGCTGAGCCTGAAATTACCGCAGAACAAACAGCCAAGAAAAAGAAAGGCTCTCAGCTTTCCCCTGAAAAGAAACGTCGCCGTCTTATTATAATCCTCTCGGCAATGCTTGTGATGTTCGTTGCGGAAATCATAGGCGGCATTGCGCTGTATCGTTATCTCGGAGTTAAAAATTCCGCCGATATGCTCATAAAGGAACAGCGTTTTAATGAAGCTTATAAAATCGCTTACGATTCGGATTATGACAGTCTTCTCGGCCGTGTGTGCAAAAAGGCAGTTGAATATTACATCGGTAAGAGCGATCTTGAATCAGCATATGTTTATGCGAGCGGTGCTCCGGGCGATGAGCTTACCGATCTCGTTATCGACTTTGCGTCTGCCGGTGTTATTGACGTAAACACGGGAAAAATAAATGAAAATGCATTCCGCGTTATAAAAATGACGGAAAATGACGATAAATTTACGTCGATCATACAAATAATCTGCAATAACCTTAAGAACAAGGGCGACTATGCAAATGCCCTCAGAATTGCAAGTGAAATCCGTGACGGTGCAACAAGAGATAATTACGAAAACCTGATTTTCGACGAAGCTCTCAACTATTATATTTCAAATCACAAATATGACGGTGCTTCAGCATTCATCGACGAGCTGCCGAACATCAAGACTTATGAAAAATCTCACAATGACGCACTCAGCGCAGCAATAGACCGCTGTCTGCTCAACAACGATAACGCCGGAATCATCTATTTCTCAAAGCGTTATCCCGAAGCCGCGGAAATCGCCACTGCCACTGCAGGAACGTCCCCCGGAGATGCCGGTGTCCGCGCAGAGCTTGCTATCATCTATCCTATGCTCACCGAGGAGCAGAAACGTACATATCATGCACAGCCTATTGCAATATGGAACGAACAAATTTACTGCATCAGCTCCGGAACCGTTAAAATTTCCGGCACAAAGATCACCGATGCGGTTTCAATCGACGCAAACGAAAAGCTCATTCTTGTTCTTCACAGCGACGGAAGCGTCAGTGCGCATCCCATGAAGGGCGAAAAAATTCCATACACAATCCCTGAATACAACGATATAATACAAATCACCCTCGGAAAAGATCATGCTGTACTGCTTCATGCCGACGGTACGGTCAGTGCGCTTGGCGATAACACATACGGTCAGTGTGACGTTTCCGAATGGAATGATATCGTCACAGTTGCAGCAGGTCAGCGTTTCACAGTCGGTCTTAAAACAGACGGAACACTGGTCGCGGTCGGTTATAATTCGTGCGGTCAATGTGACATTGAGGGATATCGCAATGTTGTTGACATTGATGCCTGCAACCAAACAACTGTTATGCTCTTCTCGGACGGAAGCGTTATGATACGCGGTTACCGTTCAATGGGACTTGAAAATGTTGAAAATGCGTCCGGAGTTACACGTATACGCGCAGGTGCAGCGGCAATACTCGTTGAAAAACGCGGAAGCGAGCCTAAAAAGCGTACATACGAGCTTTATTCCGGTCAGGTCGGTGGTGCATACGGAGATCCGTCAAGCTGGCCGACATTAGATGCATTTGACGTTGGCGTAATGTGCATCGCAGGAGTTGATCCAAGCGGTAACGTATGCCAGAGCGGCGATAATATGCCAAATAAATAATAAACGGGAATTATATTCATGAGTAAAAAATCATCAGCAAAGAAAAGAAAAGCCGCCAAGGCAAGGGCTCAAACGCTGCCAAAGGTGAATAATGCCGTGACAGCCGCAGAGACGGCGATAGAAGCGGCTGATCCGCTGAAGAGGGCGACAGACGAGCTTCTTGATGAGCTTGAAAAAGAAATTTCCGGGGAAACGGTTTCAGTAACAATCGAGGAGAGCGCTGCACCTCAAACGGATGTCAGCACAGAAACCGATTCGGTTGAGAAGCCGGGAAACGAACCCGAGGATGAACCTGAGGACGAGCCCGAGGATGAACCCGAAGAAGAAACCGATGATAAACCAACCGACAGTGAGCAAGGTATCTGTGCTTACATTCCGGAGAAGCCTAAAAAGCAACCGATACTGTTTTACTTGCTTGTTGCAATATGTGTCATCCTGCTTCCCTTCGTGAATCTTCTCGCTTACGGTCTATTTCCGCACGAAACCGAAATCGGCGAAGAAATACATCTTCCGCTTGAAGATATGCCCATCTTCTCACCATTCTGCGAGGTTAAAACCAACCTTCAGAATATTGACACAAGTATCATCGGAAATCACCCTCTCGAGCTCGAATTTTTCGGTTTCATCCCGATAAAATCGACATTGGTTATTCGCGACAGCACCGCGCCGACCCTTACAACACATAAGCTTTGTATACCGAGCGGTACTGCGGTTTACGCCGAGGATTTCATCAAAACGGCAGAAGACAAAACAGCACTTACATATTCGCTTCGCGGTAAGGTCGACTGCGAAAACGGCGGAGTTGTAAAGCTCAGTGTAACCGATGAATTCGGCAACAGAACAAACTCCACAGCCGAGCTTATCATAACAGATCTGATTTCTTCGCTCGAAATTGAGCTCGGAACAACAAGAGCCGATCTCACAGGCGAGCTTCTCAAATACGGTCATTTAAGCGATCTGAAATTTGACACGGTTGATTTTTCCGAATGCGGCACTTATCGCATCAGGGGAAAGCTTGACGGTATTCCCTGTCTTTTCGATTTAACAATAGTTGACACAACCCCTCCAAGCGCAAAGATAGATTCCCGCGATATTATTCTCGGGCAAACGCTCAGCGCAGAGGATTTCATCAAGGACGCTTACGACAAATCGGAAATCAAAAAATATTTTTATGAGGCTCCCGATTTTGAAGAAATTGGAGGACAGAGGATAACCGTAATTCTCGAGGATGAGCACGGCAATTCCTCAAGACTCAGTGCGATACTTAACATTCACGACTTCAAATCATCCTACACGGTTGAAGCCGGAACCTCGAATGACGTTTTCAAAAGTGAACTCCCACAAAAATCCGATGCGGTTGATTTCGTCCCGTATCTTCCGGATGACGTCGAAATAAGTCAGCTTCCTCTCGGAACGCATCAAGTTGAACTGCAGGGTAAATATTCAAGATTCCCGATTGAAGTGACAGTCATCGACACCATCGCACCTGTTATGACGCTGAAGCAGCCTCAGATTTACAGCGGTACAGAACCGAATGCCAAGGATTTCATCGTAACCTGTGAGGACGCATCCGAGGTTACATTCACATTCAGCGGCGACATTGACACCTCGCTTCTCGGAGAACAGGTCGTAACAATCGTCGCAACCGATGCCGCAGGTAATGTCCGCAGTATGAGTACGTCCATGTTTGTCATCAAGGACACCGAGAAGCCGGTTATATCCGGCGTGAAGCCTATTGCCGCGAGCGTCGGTGAAACGGTGTCTTACCGAACCGGTGTCTCTGCCGTTGATAACTGCGACGGCGAGGTTAATGTCACTGTTGATGCTTCAAGGGTCAACACAAACATTGCAGGCGTTTATTATGTAACATACACCGCCTCCGATTCCTCCGGCAATACGGCAACAGTATCGACAACCGTCACCGTCGGAGCTGTCAACCGTCAAATGGTTGATGAGCTTGCAGACAGGATTATTTCGAAGATCGTGACAGTCTCAATGACTCAGCGTCAGAAAGCAGAAGCGATCTATAATTGGTGTGTCGTTAACATCAGATATTCAAGTGCAACAAGCCATCTGATGGGTTATTTCAACCAGGCTGCGTATACCGGATTTACGAGACATTACGGTAACTGTTATACCTACTATGCAGTCGCAAGCGCACTTCTCACGCGTGCCGGCATCGAAAACATTGAAATCCACAGAAACGATCCGAGCCGTCCGCATTATTGGAATCTTGTGAAAATGGATGGAGCATGGTATCATTTCGACACCTGTCCTCAGCCCGCACCTCATAGACTTAAGGTATTCCTCCTCACCGACAGTGAGGTTCGCGCATTCCCTCTTGCTTACTACTATGATTTTGACGCAAACAATTACCCGGCAACTCCATAAATGAAAGGATAAAATAAAATGAAAAAGATTATTACATTACTCTTGTCTCTCGCTCTCTTTGCATCTCTCACAGCGTGCGGCGGCACATCCGATAACAGTAACGACACAGGCGACAACGCCGGCGAAACCACCCTTGACACCGCATCAGACACTAAAAACGGCGAGGAAAGCAAAAACGCAGCCACTACATACGAAATCAACTTAAGCAACGGTCTGACCGTCATTATCGGCGGCGACGCCGACACCTTTGTGAGCGCGGCAGGTGAACCCCTCAGCTACACGGAAGCAACAAGCTGTATTCACGAGGGTTACGATAAGGTATACACCTTCGACGGTTACAGCGTTACAACCTCACCCGACGCAAACGGCAATCAGTACGTTGCAGACCTGACGCTCCTCTCAGACGCTGTAATTTTTGATAACGGACTCTCAATCGGAAGCGGTGCTGCAGAGCTTGATGCACTGTTCGGAACGGAATACGAAGAATTGTACGGCGTTAGAACTTATACGCTTGAAGGCGCAAAGGTGTCCGTAATCGTTGATGCTGACATTGTAACAAGTCTTTCGGTTTCATCAACTCTCAACTGAATCACAAAGCCCTCCCAACAAAATGGGAGGGTTACTTATATCATGAGATATAAACCTAAAAATATCATTCCGATGACGACAAGTGAAATCCCCAAAAAGAGCGTACCGTGACTTTGCGTGCGCTTTTCTTTTTTGCGGCATCTGTAAGCGTAAAAGTCCTCATTTTTGTCCGTCTTTACAAGCGAATAAACGGAATAGGTCAGCATATCGAAAATGCCCGTATGCGAGATATACGAAAGCAGTGCGAAGCCGATCAAAATCACGCCGGGAACAACAAAGCTGTCTGAAATGATACCGAATGTGTCTCGAAGTCCGGCTTGCGCAAAGAGTCCCCGTCCGACACCGGTTATGATGAATAAAACGACACCTATCGCAATATCGCCAAGCAATCTTGACCTTGTCCTCATTCCGTCACCGCCTTACGGTATTCATTGTATTCGCGCTCACCGCACATAACATAATGCCCGTCCGATATCTCTCTGAAGCTCGGTTTTTCCAAGCTGTAATCGTGTACCTTTTCCGGCTCATAAATTATACGCTTCCTGCTTTTTTCGTATATGGGATCGGGAAGCGGTATCGCCGAAAGGAGCGAGCGCGTATATGGGTGAAGCGGATTTGAAAAGAGCTCATCCGACGATGCAAGCTCAACGAGCTTTCCAAGGTACATAACACCGACGCGGTCGGAAAAATATTTCACAACCGAAAGGTCATGCGCAATAAAAAGCACCGTAAGTCCGAGATTTTTACGCAGATCACCTAACAGATTTATCACCTGTGCCTGAACCGAAACATCAAGCGCGGAAACCGGTTCATCGGCAATTATCATTTGCGGCTCCATGATTATCGCTCGCGCAATACCGATTCTCTGGCGCTGTCCTCCCGAAAATTCATGCGGATAACGTCCTGCGTGCTCCGGTAACAGTCCCACAGTTTCAAGGGTTTTATATACCTTTTCGTCGATAACCTTTCGGTTTCGCTCACCCTTGATTATAAGTCCCTCGGAAATAATTTCGCGAACAGTCATACGAGGATCGAGAGATGCGGTCGGATCCTGAAATATCATCTGTATACGGGAGGAAATATCGCTGTTTTTTCGTCTGTCACGTGCCGCCGATCTTATCGCACTGCGAGTTTCACATATGGTGCGCTCAAGCTCATTTTTGAGCCGCCTGCGCTCCTTGTCGTTTACCGCCCTTGCAAGCTCCTCGCTGTAACGTTTTCGTGCAGACTTCACCGTCTCACGGTACGACTTAACTCCTGCCGATATCCGCACGCCGTCAAACCACACTTCGCCCGAGGTTGGCTCGTAAAGCTTGATTATCGTCCGTCCCATCGTCGTTTTGCCGCATCCCGATTCGCCGACAAGTCCGAACACCTCTCCTCGCTTTATTTCAAAGCTGACGTCATCAAGCGCACGGAATTCTTCACCATCCACTTTGAAATATTTTGAAAGATGCTCAACACGCAAAAGCATATCATCCCTCTCCATGTCCGTCACCTCTCAATTTTTCCATTCTCTGCCTGCGCTCACGTATGATACGCGGCTCTGTAATTTTCGGTGCATCCGGATGAAGCAGCCAGGTTGCCGCGCTGTGTGTTTCTGATATCTTAAACATCGGCGGCATCTGCTCAAAATCAATCTCCAGTGCATATTTGTTGCGCTCTGCAAAAGCATCACCAATAGGCGGCGAGGTCATATCCGGCGGAACACCGGGAATTGCTTCAAGCGTTTCTGTAGTTTCAAGATCGGGAACACTTGAAAGCAGTGCCCAGGTGTAAGGATGCGCCGCACGGTAAAAAATATCCTCTGCCGTACCAAGCTCAACTATCTTTCCGGCATACATAACAGCGATTCTGTCCGCTATGTTCGCAACAACGCCGAGGTCGTGCGTGATAAATATTATCGAAAGTCCATGTTCACGCCTCAGTTTTTTGAGAAGCTCAAGTATCTGCGCCTGTATTGTAACGTCAAGTGCTGTCGTCGGCTCGTCGCAGATGAGAATTTCAGGCTCTGCCGCAAGTGCTATCGCTATCACTATACGCTGACGCATACCTCCCGAAAACTCAAACGGATAACGGTCATACCTATTTCGTGCATCGAGAATGCCAACCTCCTCCATCAGCTTTATCGCGCGTTCCTTCGCCTCTGATTTCGAGAGCCTTCCTTTAAGCACCATCGCCTCGGTTATCTGCTTACCAACCTTTACAATAGGATTCAGACTTGACATCGGATCCTGGAATATCATAGCGATACGGTCACCGCGCAGACGACACATTTCTTTTTCGGAAAGCTTCAAAATATTCCGTCCGGCGTATAATATCTCGCCGCCCTCAACTGTGGCATTACCCGAAAGTATACCGAGTATCGCCTTGCTTGTAACCGATTTGCCCGAGCCTGATTCGCCGACTACCGCGAGCGTTTCACCCTTTGAAAGTGAAAAATCTATACCTCGTACTGCCGCAACCTTGCCGCCCGGTGTTTTAAACGAGACGGCGAGATTCTTGATTTGAAGTATTTCATCCATTAGTCGCTGACTCCTCTCGATTGCGGATTGAAAGCATCACGCAGTCCGTTTCCGAAAAGATTGAACGAGATCAAAAGAAGCGAAAAATACAACGCCGGAAACAGCATTGCGTGCGGTGAGGTTGTCATCGAGGTCTGTCCCTGTGACATGAGCGTCCCAAGGCTTGTTCCCGCAAATTCGCCGAGATTGATTATACCGAGATAGGTAAGCGTCGTTTCGGAAATGATAACGCTCGGAATAACAAGCGCACATCCGGTTACCAGTGTTCCGAGCGAATTCGGAAAAATGTGCGCGAACATAAGCCGCTTGTCCGATGCGCCGAGAGTTCGTGCGGCGAGAACAAATTCGCGTCCCTTATAACGGTAAAATTGCTTTCTCGTTAAAGCCGCCATGGATATCCATCCCGTCAGAACGAATGCAAACAGAAATGACACAACCGCACCGACTCTCTGTGCCAGATGAAGTGAAAACAGCGTTGCCACAACAATAAACGGCACACCCGATAAAACGTCCGCAATACGGTCAAGGATAAGATCGACCGCACCGCCGTAATAGCCCTGGATCGCGCCGTATATCGCACCGATAGTCAGATTTATCACCGACACCGCAAGCGCAAACAAAAGCGAAAAACGTGCACCGAGCCCTATTGCCGAAAAAAGGTCCTGACCGAGCGAATTTGTTCCGAGAATATATGTCGGTGTTCTGCCGTTTAAATAGCGGTAATAATTATAGTAGCAAACGCGGCACTCGATCGCACCGCCCTTTTTTTGGCTGTAAATATACCTGCCGTCATCCCCTTTGATACGCAGACTGTTATATTCCATTCCCTCTGCGGCTTTATCGGTTGAATATGCAGGTATCAGCTTACCGCTCGCATCGTATACCGGTGTACCCTTTGAATCGGAAACACGGTACCAGATATTCGACGAGCTCACATTCGCGCCGATATCCTCACGGCTTACATACGGATATATCACCTGTACGCCAGTCTCATTCTGATATTCAAGTATATCGCGAAACTGTGCAGGCGTCATTACGCGCGTCACCACTCCGATTTCATAGTATTTATTAACCTTGATTTTATAGGTGACGCTCCTTGTTTCCTCGCCGCGAAAATTCGTCACGCTGACCTCCTCGTCAATTATGCGAATAACCGGATCCATGCCCGTTTCCGTGCCAATTGCATGAAGATACGCAAGCTGTGTTTCGTTCTGACTTTCCCTCGAAACGCCGCCGTCCATGAAGCCGATGCCTGCCGTCGCCTCGGCGTAAGGCGGAAAATTAACGTAAAGCGAATCCTTGTCATTTATCGTATAAGGCGATAAAATCGGTGAAATGACAGCGTAAATTATCAGAAGCGTTATGATAACCGCCGCCGCAACAGAGGATTTATTTTTGCGAAAACGGCGCAGTGCATCCGCAAAGTAACCTCGTGACGCTCTTTTGTTTTCGCCTTGCATACGCCTTTCCGAACGCTTGGCTAAGCGCAGTTTTTCTTTTGGAATATTACCGTAATCGTCCATAAACTCAAGTGTCACCTCACTTTCTCGAACCGATTCTGATTCGCGGATCAATAAACCCATAGCTTATATCAACGACAATGCTCGCAACAAGACCAACCGCCGTATAAAAGACCGTCAGCATCATGAACATCGGCAGGTCACGTCCGTTTATCGAATTGATATAAAGATTCCCCACACCGGGAATTGCGAAAATACGCTCAATAATAAGCGAGCCGCTCAAAATCGCAACGAAATTTCCGAGTATCGCAGGAAGCACCACAACCATCGAATTTTTCAGCGCATGACGTATCGCCGCCTGTGTTCGCGTTAAACCTTTAGCCCTTGCAAGAAGCATAAAGTCGCTCGTCAGCACCTCGGAAAGCTCGGCACGTGTGGTACGGGTGAAATTAGCGATAACGCCGAGTGAGAGCGACAGTATTGCAGGAAGCATCGACAAAAACATTTCGGGCGAAAAATAGTCCGTTCCCGATTTCATTAAAAACGGCAAAAGTCCCAGCTTATATGAGAGAAAATACTGTATCAAAAACGCATAAACGAACGACGGCACCGAGATTCCGACCATAGTCAGCGTTGAGATAGTGTGATCGACAAAGCTGTTTTTGCGCACAGCTGCCAAAATTCCGAGTCCGATTCCGATGGGAATACTTAAAAGAATCGAATATAAATTGACAAGAATAGTCACCGGCAGCTTATCGGCAAATATTTTCGAAACCTCTTGTCCGATATAGAGCTTATCACTTATACCAAAGTCCCAGCGCGTCAGAACATTTCTTAAAAATATACCGAACTGCACAAGATACGGCTTGTTATACCCCTGTGCTTCACGGCGCGCTTCGATAACCTCTGTGTGAATATCGCCCGGTGCCAATTCCGCCGGCGGAAGCATACGGACAAGCACAAAGCATATGCCCGTTATAATAAAGAGCGTTAACACCATGAGGAGTATACGCTGTATAATATATTTAATCATGCTTCACCAAGTTAATATTTAAGCTCGCCGCCGTTTTGTTTGACGTAATCGTTCCACTCTGAGTCGCTGTAATTATAACCGAGATAGGCAATTCCGCCACGTCCCATAACGGGGTTATAATCGTCGATCACATAGTAAGCCTTCTTTGAAAGAAGCGTCACCGAAGCATCCTGCAGCATCGGAATATAGTTATAGGTCGAAAGCACACTTCCCTCTATCGCCGCGAGAATTGAAAGTCTCGTTTCAACATCAGCAATACCCGAGCCAAAATTGTAATCTTCACCGCCGAGAGTCACCGTCTGACCGTTAAGCGAATCAGACCATTCCTTGAGCGTCATCGTTACATTTCGAATCAACGGCACTTCATCCGGCGGCGCGATGTTAACGTCAAGCGAAAGCGACACCGAGGATGAATCAAACCAATTCGCATCATACTGATAAGTCGGATCGACATACAGATTTGTCAGCGAAAAGGGATCAAGCACAGAACCGCTCCAGCCTCCGAGCACCGTATCTGAAAGTCCCGATTTTAATTTATTCACCCAATCGTTGCCGTAAGGTGCAGACTTGACAAATGAAACCCTGTTCTCAAAGGGCGTACCTTTCGTGACCTCCGTCATTTTCTTGTTAAGATAGTCCACCGTCTTTGTCATGAAATCACTGTCTGCCGAAACGCAGTATTCGATAATGACCGTCTGATCGGAAATACCGTCACTGTTCGAATCGGTGATATACCCTGCCGCAAGAGCCTCGTCAAATGCCTCTCTGTAATAATCGCGTGCAGTTTCGGGATCGTAACCGGTTATCGAGGCAACAGCTCTGTCAAGAGCCGTCGATTCGGTTACGGGAACACTGTAAAAATCGCATAAAACTCTTTTCGCCGCATCCGTGTCACGGTAACGGAGCAGGTTTTCGGGATCGTAAATATAGGAGTCTCCAATAAGTCCAAGTGCGCCGGAACGTGCAGGCGATAACGTCGAAGCGAAAAGCTCTTTATCGTAACTCAAAGCTATCGCACGTCTGAACGGCAGAAGCGTCATCGTTTGAAGATCATTTTTCGCCGTATCAAAACCGCCGTTTGCTTCACGACTTGCAATAGCGTCCGCATATCCGTTCAATATTAAGAAAAAGACAGTTTCCGAGGGTGTTTCATGCGCAAAGGAACTGTTTCTGTACGAGTCGAAATCCTCTGCCTGAAGCGTGTACGTCATAAGCTCTCCGCGAAGGAACATCAGCTTCGCCGTCGCAGCCTCACCTATAACCTGCGTGTCAATCGCCGTCGTCTGATACATCGCACGTCTCTCGCCGCTTATCGGATCAACAAACTCATGCCGACCGTCAGTATAACCGTACCATTCCTCGTTTCTCTCAAAACGCATGGACTTGTCCTTTTGGTAGGAAACCAGCTTATAAGGGCCGTATGACATGGTTGTGTCAACGCTCGTGTTATAGCTCGAAAACCAGGCATTCCCCTCTTTTGTGAGGCACTTTTCGTAAAGCTCCTCGTAAACGATAAAATTAGTCGTCAGAGCGTATATAAGATCAAAACCGCCAAGTGCCTTTGAAAGAGCGAGCGTGATCTCATATTCACCCGATTTATATAAGCCTACATCCGAAAAATCCGTATTCTCGCCTTTGGCATAAGACTCTGCACCTGCGATGCTGAAATTTCCGGCATAATAATCAGACGCTCGGTAATTAAGAAGCTCCGGATCAAGCAGCCGCTTCATCGAATAAACATATGTGTCAGCGTTGATAGGAGTACCGTCCTCCCATTTTGCATCAGGATTAAGAGCGATAGTATATGCGTAACCATTTTTTGCCGAGGCAGGTATACCAAATTCGGGATGCTCATCCCGTACTCTTTCTGTAACATCAACGGGCATACTTGCAGCCATTTCAGGAATAACCTTATAGCTTGTAAACGCCGCTTTCCCATCGACCGGGTGAAGCTCGTCGTTGAACACAAGGGAATAAAATCCCACACGTATAAATTCCGTGGGATAGTTATCGCTGACGGTTTCATAGGTGTGCGGATTCCAGTTTGTCGCCATCGTGGAAACATAATCGTTATAGGTAAAGCTATCTGCCTCCGTGGTGTCATTGCCGCAGCCAACAAGCAGATTCATTGAAAGCATCAATAAAAGAAAAAGAGCAATATATCTTTTCACAGTGTTTTCCTCCGAAAAATCGTATCGGTTATTATTCTGCCCCGAAAATGTTTTATAATACTTACGCTGACATAAATATACCATTCCAAAAATATGATTGACAGAACGCAAAAAAGATTGTATAATATATATAGGTTTGGAATAAAACTCGATATAATTAGAAAAAAAACACAAGATTTGAAAGGTTTTGTAATGAATATAACAGTTATCGGCTGCGGACGCTGGGGAAGCTGTATTGCATGGTATCTCGACAAGCTCGGTCATAATGTTTCGCTTTATGGCAGAAAAGAATCGAAGAATATGCAGTCCCTCATCGCCGTGAGAAAAAACGAATATATGACATTTCCCGAGAGTATTTCCCTAACGACAGATATTGACACGGCAAAAAAGTCAGAAACCATCGTAATCTCAATCGACTCACAGGGACTTCGTTCACTCTGCCATGAGCTTGCCACACTTGAACTGAAAGAAAAAATATTTGTCCTCTGCATGAAGGGCATTGAGAATACAACCTGTAAACGCCTTTCAGAAATAATAAAAGAAGAACTGCATGAAAGCAACAAATGTGCGGTCTGGCTCGGTCCGGGACACGTTGAAGAGTTCAGCCGCGGTATACAGAACTGCATGGTTATCGACAGCGAGGACGATGAAGTAAAATCGCTCATCATAGATGCCTTTTCCGGCGGAGCTATACGCTTTTACTACGGCAGTGACCTTATCGGAAACGAAATCGGTGCCGCATCAAAAAACGTCATCGGCGTTGCGGCAGGTATGCTTGATGGCGTTGGTATGACCTCGCTCAAGGGAGCACTTATGTCACGCGGAGCAAGAGAGATTGCAAGACTTATCGCGGCGTGCGGCGGTAACGAGCTTTCGGCATACGGACTTTGTCATCTCGGCGACTACCAGGCAACGGTATTTTCCGAGTACAGCCACAACCGTGCATTCGGCGAAAGCTTTATTCGCGGCGAAAAATTCGACAAGCTCGCAGAGGGATATTATACGGTGCCCGCGCTTATCAAAATGGCAGAGAAATATAATGTCGAGCTTCCGATATGCAGAGCGGTATATGATATTTTATATTGTGATGTCAAGCCTGAAATCGCACTGATGAAGTTGTTTGACCGTTCGCAAAAGCAGGAATTCTGATTATTCCGTTCAACATTTTGACATTTTTCCACATCTATATTGACAATTCGCACTTTATGTCGTATAATATATTTGTATGAATTTGAAAAATATCGCATTATGCGAAAAAACGGAGGATAATATCATGGGAAAATTTGTTGTTAAAGAAACTGCATCCGGAGTAAAATTCGACCTCGTTGCAGGTAACGGTCAGGTTATCGCAACATCCGAGGTATACTCTTCAGAAGCAGCCTGCCTCAAAGGCGTTGATAGCGTAAAGAAGAATGCTCCCATCGCAAATGTTGAGGATCAAACTGCAGACACTGTTGTTGCCGCAACCAATCCGAAATTTGAAATGTACACCGACAAGGCAGGCGAATACCGTTTCCGTCTTAAGGCACGCAACGGCGAAATCATCGCAACCTCCGAGGGGTACACCGCAAAATCGGGCTGTGAGAATGGTATTGAAAGCGTGAGAAAGAACGCTCCCGACGCTGAGATAGTTAAAGCGTAAAAGTTGATACATAACAAGATAACCGGGTTTCCAAAGCGGAAGCTCGGTTTTGTTTTTAAAAATATTTGCTTATAACACTTGACAAAGGTTTGTGAATATGATATAATATACTGGTCACGTAAAGTGATGTGACGTTTTATTCGGAAAGGTATCGAAGTGGTCATAACGGGGCTGACTCGAAATGAGGTAAGCCTTT
>CAYSFT010000044.1:0-18615 GCA_964430755.1 uncultured Lachnospiraceae bacterium
CTCATTCATTTTTCTCGGTCCTACGGGCGTTGGTAAAACAGAGCTTTGCCGTGTACTTGCCGAGGTGATGTTCGGGGATAAAAACGCGATGATACGCATAGATATGTCTGAATTTTTGGATAGACACTCAACGAGCAAGCTTATCGGCTCACCGCCCGGTTACGTCGGATACAGCGAGGGAGGTCAACTCACCGAAAAGATACGCCGCAAGCCCTATTCGGTGGTACTGTTCGACGAGATTGAAAAGGCACATCCTGATGTGTGGAGTCTGCTTTTGCAAATTTTGGAGGACGGTATTCTGACCGATTCACAAGGCAGACGTGTTGATTTCAAAAACGCGATTATTATAATGACCTCAAACGTCGGAGCGTCTAACCTCATCGAAAAGAAAAAAGCACTCGGATTCGTTAGCGAAACGGAAAATGACACTCACAGCGCAGTGATGGCAAGCCTACGTGAAACATTCAAGCCGGAATTTTTGAACCGCGTTGACGAGGTAATCGTTTTCAATAAATTAGAACCTGCGGACATTGAAAAGATCACCGAGCTTATGCTCTCACAGGTTGCAAAGCGTATTGAAACGCTCGGAATAACGATCGAATTTTCCCCTGAAGTAACCGAGTATATCGCAAAAAAAGGATACGACAGCATATATGGCGCACGCCCATTGAGACGTGTGATCAGCAAGGAAATTGAAGACACATTCGCCGCCGCTATGCTTGACGGTACGATCAGTAAAGGCATGACTGTCCGTGCGCAAATGGGTGATAACGAAAACATCGTCTATCTCGAGGAATAAAATTTACATTCCGCCATATAAAAGTTGACTTGACGTGACTTAACTTGTGTGTTATAATAAAAGCAATAAAGCTTTACGAAAGGATGCTTTCAAAAGACGAAAGCTAAGGAAATAATCATGCTTGAAGCAGGAATCAAACACGCAAAGAAAGAAACCGTTACAGAAAAGAATACAGCCGCCGCTCTCGGAAGCGGACTCTTACCCGTTTACGCAACACCGGCAATGATCGCACTTCTTGAGGGCACCTGTGCCGAAGCGGTTGCACCGTTGCTTGAAAATGGATCAACAACTGTCGGAACCAAGCTCGATGTTGAACACGTCTCTGCAACACCGCTCGGTATGGAGGTGTGCTGCGAGTGTGAGCTTATTGAGGTGGACCGCCGCAGACTTGTATTCACCGTTGAAATTTTTGATAAGGCAGGACTGATCGGTAAGGGCAAGCACGAGCGTTTCATTGTAGCATCCGAGAAATTCATGGCAAAAACCAATGCAAAATCTGAGCTTTAATTAAAAAAGGGTGATAAATATGGATATAAAAGCTATTGTCAATGACGTCACCGAAAAGGCAGGTTCCCTCGCAAAATCGGCTGTCAAGAAAACCGGCGAAGCTGCTGAATCCGCAAAATTCAGGTTTTTAATGAAATCGGAGGAGAAAAAGCTCGATGCGATGTTCACCGAGCTTGGAAAACTGTTTTATAAGCAGGTTAAAGGTACGGACGTACGCGCAAAGACTACGGCACAAATCATGGAAATTGACGAGCAAAAGCAAATCATTAACGATTTGAAATCTGCAATCATCGAAAGTCAAGGAAAGATGATCTGTGATTCCTGCGGTAAAGCAATTGATATTGAAAATGTATTTTGTCCCGAATGCGGAAAAAAGATCGAACCGAAGTTAATGCATAACGATGATCAGGATGAAGAAACCGACGAAATTTCCGATAACGACGACAGCGTTCCGGACAGCGGTAACAATAAATAAAGCAAACGGGTATCCGAGGTGTATGCGCTGAACGGATGCCCGATTTTCTTTGAAAATTTATAAAACTTCAAGAAATACCGGCAATTTATTTTTCGGAAAAAATGTTGATATTTGTCGAAATATGTGATATACTATTACAGATTGAGATTTATAACGATTTTCATGATGGCGAGGTGCAAAAAATGGCTAATTTCTCGGTCAGCTCCGATAAAATTCTTGAAGCTTACACTGAAAATATCTGCGTCATCATAAAAAGCAAAACTCACCCGTTCATTAACAGTCAAGATACCGAAGTATATCCTTCACTCCTCGATATCACCGCGCAAAATTTGACTCATATAAAAATCGACGCCTGCGGAATTGATACATATTATGCCTTACCCTCAAAACCGCACGTACAGTTTGACGTCACGCCGCTTTTCTTCGAAGATGCATATTACGAAATCATAATTAAGAGTAACGATTCAAAAAGCGTTTCACTTTGGCATGAAAATCCCGACGTGCGCGAAAGTATATCTCCCATAACCGACTCCGACACACATATTGTTTCCGGAATGGTAAGCTTTAAAAACAGCGTTGGCTTTTCGGAGCTTGAAGTTTTTCATGATGAAAAGAAAGTCATGACACTTCGCATCGAAGTCTTCCCGTCAAGAATCGCTTACAAAGAAGATTACAAACTGATGCTCGAGGAAATTTCGCGTGAAATATATTCCGAACCGTTTAAAAAAATAATATCGGATATATTTGATTTATATATTGATTCGGCAAAAGCAGTCATCGCCTCTCCATATAACGGGGGATCACCGAAATATTGCATAATTGCGCCATATAAAGTCAACGTGAACGTGGGTAAAGCAAACCGTTTCATGGATGCTATACTTAATAAAACGACACTGTTACTCGACAAATTAAACCGCTATCACATTCTGCGGGGCAGTGATATCTGCTCATATATTACAGAGATAAAACAGCTTGCATCATCGCCGTTTTTCAAAAAAATCACGGAAAATAACGCCTTCGCGCCAACGCTTGATATGCCGCTATGTTATCACAGATTCTACAAAGCATATCTGGCTCTCAAAAGAGTATTAACTATGAGCGGCGACATTTTCAAGCTTTCAGCCGGCGACACAGCACAGCTTTACGAATATTGGTGCTTTATTAAGCTTGTTTCAATCATTAAAGGGCTCGATTGCCAACTGATTTCCGGTGATCCGATAAAAGCTGGCAGCTCCGGCATAGAAATTTCACTGTCCAAAAGCAACGAATCGGAAGTCAAATTCATAAATCCGAAAACAGGCGAAGAAATTCTGCTTAGATATATTCCCTCTCCCGATAATGTGATTACATTTGAAAAGCATAGAAACAAAACCTGCCGCAAATATGTCCTCGCACCAAGATACAACTTCGCGAGCCGTCACAACGACAATAAAGCGATGTCATCACATGATATTAATTTGATGTACAAATATAAAAATCTCACGTCATACCGGGATGACACCGACATTAAAACCGAAACGCTCGGAGCTTACGTGCTGTTTGCACATGACAATGAAGTAAAATTCAGTGAGCAGTCCCCGCATAACGACACAAACGCAGTTGTCGGCTCACTCCCCTTTCTTCCCGGTGCCTCAGAGATTATTGAAAAGCTCACCGCAGAATTCATCCGTGACTGCGAACCGAAAACAATCCCACTTTCCGAGGAACTCGAAGAAGCTTTGTCTGCCGCAGATTTTAATTCATGCAATGTACTCGTCGGTTCACTCGGCTCATGCGAACAGTTTGCCGATAATATCGCGAAAAAGTATTATTACGTGCCCGAGCGTAATTTTGATATAAGTCGTCTGCCGATACGATATGTTGCAATATATCAATCCTCGCGTTTATTCGGTGAGCAGGCAGGTATACGTTATTTCGGTGAGGTTGTGAAGCACCGCAGAATAAAGCGTAAAAAGATAAAGTTTCCAATGCGCAAAAACAACGGCGAGGAATGGTATTACCTTTTCAAAATAAGGGAATGGAAAAAGCTCGAAGATCCTATTGACATCAAGCATGAAGGCGTTTACGAGCCAAAATATACAAATATTTTCTTACTCAAAAATTGTACACAGTCCTATGAGCTGTTCAATATCCGTTCCGCTGAGCAATATCGTGTACTTTATGAGATGAAGTACATATTAAATTCGCATCAAAGCAATGTAACCTCTCTGATCGAGCCGCTTTATCGCCTGACCAACGGCAAGCTCATATGGCTTCACGGTGACTCTTTTGATATTCTCAATAAAAACGGCGAAAAGCTTTCGGCAGTCCCATTTCACATATCAAATCTTAAAGCACGACCAAAATATTATTTCAGCCTGATTTCAAATGAATCACGCTAAATTTTTATTAAAACGGAGATAAAACATGAAAAACGGTGACATAGAAAAGAAACCGAGACCACCGCGAAAAGTCAAGCCGCCGGGTGCTGACGGACATCGCAAACGAATGATCGCACGATTATTAAATTCAAAAGTCGGAGCGGTACCACCACGCGATCTTGTTGAAATTCTGCTTTATTATACAATACGTGTACGCGACACCCGTGACACCGCTGTATATCTCATGCAGGAGTTTGACAACGATATTTCAAAGGTTCTCGGTGCATCCACCCGTGAGCTTACGCGCGTAAGCGGAGTTGGACCGGCAAGTGCGGAATTTTTCCATGTTGTTAATAAAGTCGTTGAATATCTTAACACTCCCGAGGAGGACACAAGAAAGTGTTATACTGATATATCCGACATCGGTGAACTCTTTTCACAGCAGCATCAGGGAGATCATCACGATTCCTTTTGGATTGCTTACTTTGACAACGCAATGCACTTGGTTTCAATTAAGAAAGTCAAAGATGACAAAATGTTTGTTGACGACAACAATCTTTTCTTTCCGATTGTCATGGATATATCGAAATGTCACTGTTCTTCAATCGCCGTGGCGCGACTTTCCGGTGACTGTTCCTGTTATCCGACCTCAAACGATTTTGAAATGCTCAAAAGGGTTGAAGAAATGGCGCTGCTGACTCATGTAGTTCTTCGGGAATATTTTATTGCTTCTCCCGATGAGAACATCGGAATCAAGGATATGTACATATGATATAAAAATAAAAATCGACTGCCGTCTGATAACTTTAGACAGCAGTCCTTGTTTTTTTAAGAATAAGCATTATTTCAGTAATTCATCCGTCAGCCGGATAATTTCGGGAGCAGCTTTCTTTTTCTCGCGCTTAAGAACGAAATTGTAAATCGGATAAGCAAGTCCCGTAAGAATACCGCCGACAACACCAACCGCAATACCAATCGGCATCGCCATATCCCTGTGAGAGCCGAGCATCGCTCCAAGCTCCGACATAATAAGACTCATACCAAATCCAAGTATCAATACGCCCACAACGCCGAAAACGAGTGATATCGCCTGCGCTTTTTGCGTGACACCTGCATCAAGCTTCCGCAGGCGCGTCAGTTTATCTTCCTCTCTGTTTGTATATTTTTCGCGGATCTTTCGCAGCTCCTCCTGCTCTTTGGCGCTGTAAGTGTAAGAAAATCCGTCACCGTTTTTGTTTTCCATAATAATTACCATGTCTTTGCTTTGCAAAGACCTCCTTATCGTCGATATTTTTGTCGATTTCGCTCGCGAAATTGGCGGCAAAGCCGACAAAGACAAAAATTCGTGGCGTGAAAATTTATTTTGCACGCTGTAACTCCTTATGCGTGTTTCTAATTTTTTGAAGTCTGCGATTTCCGTTTAAAATCATGAAAATCGCCATAACAACCGTAAAAACAGACACCGCAGCACCTGTTAAGGCAAGCATTAGCTGATGAAACACGGGACTTTCGTTTTGTCCCCATGTTGTCAGCATAGTCGATTCAAGCGTCAGCATTGATACGCACGCCGCTGTGAGACTTATTGCTTTGGATGCCGAATATACGGGACTGTTATATTTGCGGTACTTTATAATATTAATAACGGCAAAGGTAAACGTCGTAAAAGTGTATGCCGCCATAGCGATTGTTGTGATCTCATGGTGATTGAAGGTTCGCTTCCAATAAACCATAAAGAAAATGATCACCGTGAGCGCAAGGTTCATTATGAGAAATATCCATCCGCAGAAACGGTATTTTTTAAGCTCTGCATATATACGCTCGCCGGGCTTGTATCTTCTTGTGTGCCGCACTAAAAAGAAACGCATGACAGCAAGCAAAAGGTAATATATTGCCAAAGAATAATACCAGAACGTATGATGGTAAAATCCGAGCCACAGCTGAAAAAGCGCATACGCAGTATTCCAGATGAACGAGCCGTAAAGTGATACGTTAACTCGCAGACGTGTATCCTCAAGCCAGAGCCTTGCATATTTGTTTTCACGCTTAAAGGATTTGAAAAAACGTATTATTTTCGGTATTTTAAAGCACCAGACCGTCAAAGTGTACGCCGCCAGAACGTATGAAGCAATGGCAGGCACAGATTGTGTTCCGATAAACACCATAGAACCGACAAGAAAAACCGTCGCTATGGGAATCAGAACAATCATAATGGCAATATGCGGAAACAATAACGTCTTACCGAACCGTTTCAGGTTCATTTCTTGACCTCCTGATTTTAACAGTGAAAGTTGTTCCGACGCCGGGCGCACTTTCAACGCTGATTTCGCCCTGCATAATATCAACTACACGCTTGACAAGGGCAAGACCGAGACCGTTTCCCTGCATCGCATGAGAGGTATCGCCCTGATAAAATTTTTCAAAGATATGCGCGCCGACCTCAGGTGTAATTCCGCATCCGGTGTCCTTCACCTTGATAACGGCATAAGTATCATCCGCAGAAAGTGACACCGTAACAGTACCGCCGCGATCTGTAAACTTGAAGGCATTGGAAAAAAGATTGTTCCAAACAAGCGAAAGCAGCTCCGAATCGGCATAAACAATCACATTTTCTTCAATGTCAGTGTCAATTTCAATGCCGCGCGTTTCCCAGATATTTTCATACTGCAAAAGAGATTCGCAAAGCTGTTCGCTGAGATTGTAAGCTTCACTTGTAGGATATATCTGCTGATTTTCAAGGCGGTTAAGCTTGAGAATATTAGTCATCATATCGGCAAGACGACGTGTGGCATCACTCACCGCTTTTGCATATTCGATGCGCTTTTCATCGGTGATATCCGGCGCCTGCAGAAGTGTTCCGTAATTCTGAATCACTGCGAGAGGCGTTTTCATTTCGTGTGATACGTTTGAAATAAAATCGGTACGCAGGGTTTCAACGCTCGCAAGCTCCGATGCCATTGTGTTAAAGCACTCAATGATCACGTTATAGTTATCATCCGCCGAAAAACTGCTGATCGGTGCAATACGAACATCAAAATCACCCTTGACGATCTCTTTGGCAGCAGAGGTTATATGCTTTGTAACCTTTTCCGTCGTGAATTTTCTGCGTACAGCATCGAACGCTGTAAATAGTGAACTCAGAAGAAGAACATTCAAAAATGTCAGCTTTGCCGCTGTTTTGAGATCGTCTCCCGTCAATTCAATTTCAAGCGATTCAGACAAAACGCTTACGAAAAGCATGGTCGTACAGGTAACAAGAAAAGCCGCAAGGAGAAAAAACAGAAAATAATTATAAAGTCCCTGCAGTATTTTATGTCCTATACTGGATTTTTTCACTTGATCACCGCCTTATAGCCAAGTCCGTGAACGGTTTGAATTTCAAAAGCATTGCAGTCCGCGAGCTTCGAGCGCAGCTTGGTCATATATACGTCAACGGTTCGCGTGCTTGTTTGTGTGTCAACATCCCAGAATTCATCCATAAGCTGTGTGCGCGTGAATGTCTTTTTGGGATACGATAAAAGCTTATAGAGAAGATCAAATTCTCTTGCCGTCAGGGATATTTCCTCGCCATTAAGCACAGCAGAACGCTCGTCTGCATCCATGACGAAATTTCCCACCTCGAGACGACGGCTTGATGCTATTTTTGAACGTCGAAGGAGTGCGCCGATTCTCAAAAACATCTCGTCAAGGTCAATCGGCTTTGTCATGTAATCGTCAACCCCGATGCGGAATCCTCTCTGCTTTGAGGCAAAATCATCGCGTGCGGTCATAAACAGAATCGGTATATCATTATTCAGAGAACGTATGGTTTTTACAAATTCAAAACCGTCAATCCCCGGCATCATTATATCGGATACAATAAGATCAAATGTGGTTTTATACATTTCATCGTACGCATCCTCTGCGCCGAGACAGCCAACCGCCTCGTATCCGCTGTTACCGAGAAAAGAGCACACACTGCGGTTAAGCTCGCGGTCATCCTCAACAACTAAGATTTTAAACATAATCTCTCCCCCGAAGTATACGTGTTTACGTTTATCGTAACATACAAATGTTAAAGTTTTGTTTGTGTTTTTTGGTTTTTTCAAAAAAATACAAGGCAATAGCATTTTTTGCACCGCCTTGAGTTTGATCATGCAGTTTTCTTCTTGGTAATCATTTTCAAAAGCATCGAAAACGCCAAAAAGCAAAGCGCTGGATAATAGGTTCCCATGCAGGCATGATCGGTCCAGCTCCAAAGCCCGATGAACCAATCGAAAACGAGCATAAGATCAGAAAAGAAAAACAGTGCACTCGCAAAAAAAGTCGTTCCCATGACGGCATTTTTCGCACGGATAAAGTTACCGGATGCCTTACCGAGCATTACCGAAATAATCAGTGAATAAACGACACAAACAACACGGAATATCGGCACTTCAAAATTAAGAAGCGGACAGAACAACAAAAATATCAGACAGCCAAGAAACAACACTGCACTGATAATATAATCGAGCAGCTTCATGCGTTCGATAAAGCAATAAGCAACAACAAAACAAACATGACCGAGCGCAAATGTTGCCGCGCCGATAATAAAATCATATCCAATCAGAACATCCCCGAGAAAAGCAAGGAAGAGTCCTGCGTTCATGCCGATATAGAATTTTATATTCGACTGTTTTGTTATTATCGCGTAACCGAGATTTACAAATCCGAGCAGTGCAAATAAGCCGCTGCATATACATTTGAGCGTAAAATCAAATCCGTTTTTCTGATAGAAAAAGTTGAGCACAAATATTGCGGCGATTATAAGAATATTCACCGCGAGCATAATTTTTTTCGAGTTTTTCATATATCACCTCAGAAAAATATGCAGAAGCTTATCGTAAAGCTTGTTTTTATAAGGCTGATACCGCATGGGCAGATCAAGCCAGGTCTTTTTATCAACGATGGATTTATAATGTGAAAATGCCTCAAAGCCGTCCCTGCCGTGATAGCTTCCCATTCCGCTTTCGCCAACGCCGCCAAAGCCCATGGAGCTCGTTGCAAGATGAATGACAACATCGTTGATACAGCCGCCGCCGTAAGAAAGCTCTGCAGTCACTCGCTTTACGTGCTTTTTATCGCTTGTGAAAAGATAGAGCGCAAGAGGCTTATCCTTGTTTTTAAGCTCATCAACAACCGTGTCAAAATCATCAAAGGCAAGAATCGGCATGATCGGGCCGAAGATTTCTTCTCCCATTACGGCATCGTTAAAGGTTACATTGTCCATAACCGTCGGCGCGATCTGACAGGTTTCGGCATTTGTGTTTCCGCCGATAACAATCTTCTTTTCGTCAATAAGACCGCAAAGACGGGCAAAATGCTTTTCATTAATGATCTTGCCGTAATCCTTGTTTGCAAGCGGATCGTCACCGTACTGTTTTTTAACCTCCGCGGTAACGGCTTTTACAAACTCATCCTTAGCCGAGCGCTCGCAAAGAATATAGTCCGGAGCAACGCAGGTCTGACCGCAGTTAAGATATTTTCCGAATACAATTCGTTTTGCCGCAAGCTTAATATTCGCGCTCGCATCGACAATACAAGGACTTTTTCCGCCAAGCTCCAAAACAGCCGGCGTCAGATGCTCCGCTGTGTGCCTTAGCACCTCTTTTCCAACCGACTGACTTCCCGTGAAGAATACAAAATCAAACTTCTGATCGAGAAGCGCACTGTTCTCTGCTCTTCCGCCCGTAACGACCGCAACATATTCGGGCGCGAAGCACTCCCTGATAAGCTTTTCAATAACTTTGCTTGTTGCAGGCGAATATGCACTCGGTTTTACAATCGCTGTGTTGCCTGCGGCAATAGCGTCTGCAAGCGGATCAAGCGTTAAAAGAAAAGGATAGTTCCAAGGGCTCATAATGAGCACGTTTCCGTAAGGCACAGGCTGCTTAAAGCTGTGTGAATGAAACTGTGCAAGCGGTGACGGGACGCTCTTTCTCTTTGCGAATTTTCTTGTGTGACCTATCATGTACGAAATCTCGGTAAGCACAAGTCCCGACTCACACATAAAGCCCTCATAA
Organism: uncultured Lachnospiraceae bacterium; assembly: GCA_964430755.1. Lineage (GTDB taxonomy): Bacteria > Bacillota > Clostridia > Oscillospirales > CAG-272 > Flemingiibacterium. The sequence continues at coordinate 10,180 of CAYSFT010000044.1, forward strand.
TGACTCTTTCCGAGATCAGCAGTCAGTGCATCGTTAATCTCATTTTGATATTTTTTAACGGCGGCATACAGTTTTTTTAACTGTTCTATGCGAAATTTCACGGGGATAGTCACACCGCTTCTGTAATATGCCCTTTGCTTTTCAAGTAACGCTTGTATTTCTGTGCTTGTCATTATCATTCACTCCAGTCTGCAATTTGATAATAAAACGCTTCGAGCTCACTTTCAGTCATAAGCATCGGAACCGGATAGAGAGGATTTGCTTCCCTCTCGGCACGCAGCGCCATTTCCGATATGTCCTCTTTATTTATTCCCGCGAGCTTATCGGGGATATTCATTTTTGCATTAAGCTCTCTTATCGCCGTAATAAACTTCTTCGCTCCTGCCTCATGTGTATCACTCTCAGAGCTGACACCGACGATAGTACCGATACGGTGAAGCTTCTTATATGCACGCTTGCCATACGCGTCTAACACATACGGCATTATAACAGCATTTGCAAGACCGTGAGGCGTTCCGTATCTTCCGCCGAGCGAGTGTGCCACAGCGTGAATATATCCGACGTAAGATTTTGAAAAAGCTATACCCGCCTTATATGCGGCATGAAGCATATTTTCGCGCGCCTCGTGATCATAACCATTAAGATATGCCTTTTCAACATTTTCAAAAATAAGTGCCGATGCCTCAAGTGCAAGCTTTCTTGTTCCCTTTGTAGTTGAGCGGCCAATGTAAGCTTCAACTGCGTGTGTGAGGGCATCCATACCTGTTGTCGCGGTGAGGGACTGCGGCAGTGTATACGTAAGCGACGCATCGAGGACAGCATAACGTGGGATCAGGGGAAAGCTCATCAGCGCATATTTGTGATGAGTGCAGCTGTCTGTAATCAACGCCGCAAGAGTGGTTTCGCTTCCCGTACCGGCGGTTGTGGGAATTGCAATCAGAGTCGGAAGCCTTCTGAGTATGCGCATGATTCCGCCCATTTGACGAAGCTCTTTCTTGGGGTATGCCGCTCTTGAACCAACACCCTTTGCACAGTCCATAGCCGAGCCTCCGCCAATGGCAATCAGCGTGTCACAGCTGTTTTCTCTGTAAAGCGCGAGTGCTTCTTCAACATTGTCAACCGTCGGATTCGGCTGTGTTTTATCATAAATCGTGTATTTTATTCCGTTTGCCTTTAATACGTCCTCAAGAGAAGCAGTCAATCCGTTCTTCATAATCCCGGGATCGGTTACGATGAGAACAGACGTTGATTTTTCTTTTTGGAGAACATCGCCAAGCGCCTGACATGATGGAACAATTTCCGGCTCTCTGTAAGGCAGAAACGGTAAAGCTATGCGAAAGACCGCCTGAAAGGTGCGGCACCAGATTTTTTTGAGTATAAACATATATTATTTCCTTTTAATATTATTTCCTTTTAATCATTTTCATCATATCGTTTCACAATGGCATCAAGTCCATTGCTTATAACGCTTAAGCTGCGGTAAAAATCCAATCTTTCTTCCTCCGTAAGCCCGATGCTGATTTCATCCAGAACGCGATCAATTTTATCCGTAATTCTTTTTCCGACCTCTTTTCCCTTTTCTGTTAAAATGAGAGGACTCTTATATCGCTTTGAATATTTTACTTCACACGTCAGATATCCGTTTTTCTCAAGATAATCGAGCGAGCGTGATATTGTTGCCTTATCCTCTTCACACTTTTCACAAAGATCGGCGGCTATCATAGCTTCGAATGAATAAAGATAATACAGGCATGATATATGCGAGCTTCTCAAATCATATTCTGCCATCTCCTGATTTTTTATCTTTCTGATATTACGGCTGATTTTCGCTATAAGAACTGTAAATGTTTCAAAACGCTCTTTCATTTTTATCCTCCAAAAGCTTGTTGAAGTTTCAACAACCGATAAACATTATACCACAAACTTGTTGAAATGTCAACAGGCTTGTGGTAATTTAAGGAAAAATATTTTTTATTAATTACGCCTTATTTTTTCTTTGCCGCATTATAACGTGCGTTTGCCTCGGCAGTTCTTTCTTTAGCAGCTGCAATTTTCGCGTCGCGTTCTTCCTGCATCTTAGCACTGCGCTCGACAGGACTCATGTGTGCATCGTCCCAACTCTTTTTTGCATCTGCCTTTGCTTTGGCGAAAGTGTTATGTCCTCTGTTTTCCTCAAAATTAGCTTTTGCTTCTGCTTTTGCCGCCTCAAATTCAGCCTTGTCAACCTCATGCTGTGCCTTTGCGCTCTCCTTCATATCAGAGAAAGCGTTCGCAAAAAAATTCTTGATTCCCACTGTGTTATCCTCCGATTATTTATTCATGATTTTTTCGCTGAGCTTAAGTATCTCCGCGCTGTACTTTTTCTTGCGGCTGTTAAGTATATTCTTGTAAATCGGATAATTGACAATCGCCATAATCATGCCGACGACACCTGTGATAATGCCCGGAACCATTCCCTCCCCAATACCGAGCATATCACCGATATCGGTCATAACAAGGCTCATTCCGGCTCCCATAACAACCGCGCCGATGCTTCCGAAAACATAACCGAAAACATTCGCCGGACGCTTCACCTTAGCATCAAGTGTGCGGAGTGCATCAAGCTCGGATGCTTCCTTTTCCATATACTGTGTGCGAATTTTCTGTGCCATAAACTGCTGATCGTTCTTGTTCATAAAAAATACCTCTCAAAATAATTTTGTTTTTGTCGGTCAATCATCTCCTGACCTTGTGAGACTATTTTACGTCCGCAGCTTTTTTGTTTTGTTGATGAAATGTTTGCGAAATGTTATTAATAAAATATTTTGATATAAAAAAACGACACCACAATTAAGTGATGCCGATTTGGTAACTGATATGATTTTATCTGACCTTGAGCACGATCTTACCGTTGTGGCTGCCGCTTTCCATAAGGGCGTGAGCTGCCTCAGCCTCAGTTATGGGATAAATGCCGTAAATGTACGACTTGATCATGCCTGCCTCAACCTTACACCATACGTCCTTAACAAGCGAGGAAATCAGCTCTGCTTTGAATTCGGGAGTACGTGAGCGGAGAGTTGAACCGATAATACGTACATTTCTGACGTAAATATTCTTGAGATCAATCTCGGTGATCGTTCCGGCAAGAGCGGCAATCATGATCCAGCGTGCACCGTGTGCAAGATAAGGAAGACATTCGCCCATTCCCTTGCTGCCGAGACAGTCGATCGTAACCGAAACCGGTGTACCTGCCTCAAGCTGTTCACGAAGTACATCCTTCAGCGACTGCTTTGAGGTGTCAACGATTATATCCGCGCCGAGTGGAGCAATACGCTCTGCCGCCTCTGCATTAAGTACGGTCGTGATAACACGCAGTCCAAACGCCTTCGCCATCGGTATAATTACAGACGCAAGGCCTGATGCACCTGCCTGCATAAGAAGTGTGTCGCCTGCCTTTGCCTTACCCTCGTGGAAAAGGTTAAGATACGCAGTGCAGTAAGCTTCGGGCATCGCTGCAGCCTCGGCAAGTGAGCGTCCCTTCGGAACCGGCATGAGCATATCATATTTGACGTTTACATATTCGGCATATCCACCGCCGCCGAGAAGCGCACAAACCTCATCGCCAATCTTGAATGAGGACTTCGCCTTCGCTTCACTGCCCATATCGGTGATAACGCCCGAAACCTCAAGTCCCATCCAATCGGGAGCACCGGGCGGAGGCGGATAATCTCCTGCCCTTTGCATAAGGTCAGCCCGGTTGAGTGCAGCATAGTGTATTTCAACGAGTACATCCTCTGCACCCATTACGGGATCGGGTACGTTGTCCCAGCGAAGGGATCTGTCATCGTTAACGAGTATTGCTTTCATTGTTTTTACCTCCGAGTTATTTATATAAATAATTATAGCATCCATCATAGATTTTGTAAATATGCAATTCTCTCGTTTTTCGCAACAATTCTGCTGTTCGCGATGCAAAAACTATTGACAATATGCTGTTTATATGCTATATTTAAATAAGTAAAATAGCAACAATCCTGCAGTTTTGATATAACCAAACGAAAGGCGTCACAGATGAAGAAACGAATTACATACGAAAAAAAGCTCTGTATGTCGGAGCTTCACATAACACACGCCGTTTACGAATCTGAGCATCACTGTGACGGCGGTCTCGGTGCGGATTCCGCAAGAATAGTGCTGTGCGTCCAAGGCAGTGCGGATATCAGAGGCAACGGCATCAATATAAATGCACATCAGGGAGAGCTTTTTTATATTCCCGAGGGAGCAAGATACGACATCATCTGGAACGGTACACCCGAGATCGAATATTATATTTTCCATATATTCTCGCGTAAATACGACACCGAAAATATTGAACGCTATGAAATGCAGATGATAAACAGCATTGACGCTGATTATGCACTCGGAGTCTTTCGTGAGGTTCTTGAGCTTATGGAAAACGGCAGCAGGGTATGCAAGGTCAAGGCTGTCGGATTATATTACGGATTTTATGCTGAGGTACTGCCCTTTCTTCGCACGGAAGCACCGAAACGCTGTCACGCGGCTGTTCTGACGGCCGTCAGCTATATCGAATCGCATTTCGCCGAGGATACATCCGCACGTGAGCTTGCAGGTATTGCGTGCGTCAGCGAATCAAGACTGTACCACCTTTTCCGCAAAGACCTTGGAACAACGCCTGTCGCTTACCGTAACGATCTGCGTATACGTCATGCAGCGGCAGCACTGCGCTCGGGTGATGAGAGTATTGATCAGATATCAGTAAACTGCGGTTTTCATTCGGCGGCATATTTTCGTGAGATCTTCAAGCGAAACACGGGCTTTTCACCGGCAAAATACCGTCAGATGGCGAAATAACACAATAAGGAGACAGCAATGAAGGATATACTTATAACCGGATTTGAGCCGTTCAGAGGAGAAACGATAAACCCATCATGGGAGGCAGTCTCGCACTTACCCTCCATAATAGGTGAATATTCACTGACAAAGCTTCTTATTCCCGTTGTCTTTGGAACGGCAGCCGAAAGCGTGATAAAAGCGGCCGGCGAAATATCTCCCGATGTTATACTTTGTATCGGTCAAGCAGGCGGAAGAAACGCCGTAACCCCTGAGCTTGTCGGAATAAACCTACGTCATGCCTCCATTCCCGATAACGACGGGTATAAACCGAGCGATGAGCCGATTGTTTTAGGTGGTAACGCTGCTTACTTTTCGACTTTACCGGTTCGTAAAATTGCACAGGCGATAAACAATGCCGGTGTAACTTCTGCAGTCTCATATTCCGCCGGCACATACGTTTGCAACGAGGTGCTTTACACGCTGCTGTACCATTACCAAAACAGCAAAACAAGGGTTGGCTTTATACATATACCGTATTCAAAAGAGCAAAACAAAGAGCCGTCTATGGAGCTTGATTTAATTGTTAAAGGCTTGACGGCTGCGATTGAAAATATTAACTGAGGTGTCTTCGAGATGAAGAAAATTATAGTGATCGGCTGCCCGGGAAGCGGCAAAAGTACGCTTTCAAGAGCACTGCATCAAAAGACGGGACTGCCTCTGTATCACCTTGATATGATGTTTTGGAACCCCGATAAAACCACTGTGGAAAAAAGTATTTTTCGTGAACGCTTGTCGGCAGTGCTCGAAAAAGACGAGTGGATCATTGACGGGAATTACAGCTCAACGATGGAACTGCGACTTGCGGCGTGTGACACGGTTATTTTCCTCGATTATCCGCTTGATGTTTGCCTTGGCGGTGTTCGCAAACGGCGTGGAAAGCCGCGAAGCGATATGCCGTGGGTGGAAACAGAGGACGATGCCGAATTTATCGAGTTTATAAAAAGCTATAATGAACAGCAAAAGCCGAGGGTTTTGTCGTTACTCGAAAAATACCGCAGTAAAAATGTAATCACCCTTACAAGCCGAGAAGAAGCGGACGAGTTTTTGGCTCGATTGTAACTGTTAATCAGATAATCATAATCAATAAAAGGAGAACAGATATGAAGCTTGCTTTCAGTGCTTTGATAAAATTCACCGTCGGACTGCTTCTTGTTGGAGCGTTGCTGTTTTTGCCGGCAGGAAGTCTTTCCTATATGAACGGCTGGTTGTTTATCGGACTTTTGTTTGTCCCGATGCTGATTCTCGGTGTCGTCCTACTAATAAAAGCCCCCAATTTACTTAAAAAAAGGCTTGGAGCAAAGGAAAAGGAAAATACGCAAAAGGGCGTGGTCGCTGTGTCGGGGCTGCTCTTTGTCGCCGGATTCATCGTTGCAGGACTCGATTTTCGCTTCGGCTGGTCGAAAATGCCGCTGTGGTGCGTGATAATAGCGTCGGTCATATTGCTGATCTCCTATGCGCTATATGCCGAGGTGATGCGAGAGAATGCCTACCTTTCAAGAACAGTAGAAGTGCAAGAGAATCAAAAGGTAGTCGATACCGGGCTTTACGGCATCGTTCGTCACCCGATGTATGCAGTGACGCTGTGGCTTTTTCCTATCTATTCCCATAGTGCTTGGCTCGTGGTGGTCGCTGCTTTGCTTTTTGCCTTATATTGCAGTAATTGTCATTCGCATACATAACGAGGAAAAAGTGCTTGAGGCAGGACTTGAAGGATATACGGAATACAAAAAACGGGGGAAATACAGAATTTTACCGTTTATCTGGTGAACGGAGTGAAAACATGATTAAAGAATTAATTCACGATCCCATCTTCCTTGCAGGAAAAGTCAGATGCCGAAGCGGTCGCCGCAGTAAAGAGGCAGCACAGAAGCTTGTGGCGCTGGGATATACGAACATCGTGGAGTTCGGTGGGATCCTCGACTGTACGAGCGATGTTGTGAGTTAAGAGTGAACAATCGCATATTATCTCAGGCAGCTGCTTTTGTGCGGCTGTCTTTGTTTTATTTGTAAATGTGGTGAAAATATATTTTTTTAGTATACTAATGCAGCATTTATTCGTTTAAAATTAAATCACCATATTACTTGACTGAAATTTGCATATATGATATAATATATGGTATATTCTTTATCCATTTTTAGGAGGACAATATTTTGAAAAAACTTTCAAGAAAGATCACTGCCCTGCTTCTTGCATCAACAATGCTTCTACCGCAAGGTATGATGTTTGCGGATGACAGCACAGAGGCAGAAGAAACAACCGCGATTACGGAAGATGTTATCGAAGAAGATACATCTGCACCTGACGAAACATCGATGGAGGAAACCACCGACGAAATTGAACCTGCGGAAAACGACACGGTTCCGGAGGACGGTCAGGAAATAATTCTTGAAGCTGTTCCGGAAACCACTGCGACACCTGATGAAACCACGGCCGCAGAGGAAGAAACCACGGCTGAACCCGATGAAACCACGACCGCAGAGGAAGAACCCGATGTGCCTGAAATCGCCTCCGGTACTTGCGGTCCTGATCTTACCTGGACACTTTACGAAGGCGGCGAGCTTGTAATCAGCGGTACGGGCGCAATGTCGAATTGGAGCAGTTACGAAAATATACCGTGGTATAGTTATCGTTATCAGATTGAAACACTTACAATTGAAGACGGCGTAACGACTATCGGCGAGAAGGCGTTCGAGCATTGTTATAGTCTGACAAGCGTTACCATTCCCGACAGTGTAATCACCATCGGTGAATGGGCGTTCTACGGTTGCGACAATCTTACAAGCGTCACCATCCCCGATAGCGTAATCACCATCGGTGAATGGGCGTTCTACGGTTGCGACAATCTTACAAGCGTCACCATCCCCGATAGCGTAACAACTATAGAAAACTTGGTATTCGCACATTGCTCCAACCTGACAAGCGTTATCATCCCCAATAGCATAACGGCTATCGGCAGTCAGTCATTCGCTCAATGCGAAAGTTTGACGAGCGTTAGCATAGGAGACAGCGTAACAATTATCGGCTACAGGGCATTCTCCGATTGCTCCAGTCTTACAAGCGTCATCATCCCCGATAATGTAACAACTATAGGATTCGAGACATTCTACAATTGTACCAACCTTACGAATGTTACCATAGGCGACAGCGTAGAATATATTGGCGACGAGACATTCGCTTATTGCGCTAATATGACTGACGTTACTATGGGCAACAACATAGAATATATCGGCGATTCTGCATTTGCTTATTGCGAAAAACTGACGAGCATTACTATCCCAAGCAGCGTAACAAGCATCGGCGGCTCCGCCTTCTCCTATTGCTACGCCCTTACAAAGGCAACAATCTACTCGCGAAATGCGTCGTTCGGCACAGATGTATTTGGCTACGTGCCGTCGACCTTCGAAATCAACGGCTACGCAGGCTCAACGGCAGAAACATATGCAAGCGAGAACAGCCATGCTTTTGTTGTGCTTGAAGAACCTGAAGTTCCCGAAGAAGATCGTACAGAAATCGCCTCCGGAAAATGCGGTGCTAAGCTTACG
>CAYSFT010000045.1:0-18532 GCA_964430755.1 uncultured Lachnospiraceae bacterium
TTCTCGAAAACTTTTTTGTTTTTTCGAGTGTATACTCTAAGGGGATTATATCATAACGAGACAGTCCCAATTTTTATTTCAAGCTTTATCGCTCAATCATCAAGCATCGCAAGGATCTGCACCTTTGGCATTGCGCCGACAGCTTGATTTGCAACCTCACCATTTTTCAGAACAACGAGCGTCGGAATACTCATAACACCGAACTCACCTGCAAGCTCCGGTTCATCGTCCACATTGATCTTTCCGACAACGATATCGTCACGTTCCTCTGCAATCTCGTCAACAAGCGGCGAAACCATACGGCAAGGACCGCACCAATCTGCATAAAAATCGAGAAGCACAGGCTTATCGCTTCCTTTGATCGAATCGAAATTAGTTTTGTTCACACTGATAACTGACATTTTTATATCTCCTTTTTGAGTTTATTTTTTACATTTATATTTTACCGATTTTTCACGCGTTCATTCCGAGGTCATCCATGATCTGCATAATTATTATAACACAATTGATCATATATGTCAATCATTTCCCACCATGAAAAGTCGTGGGCTTTTTTGCCGAATTTTGGGGACAAGCGCAAGGACTCTGGGATTTGAATGTAGCAAAAAAGCCTCGGTACCGTAATACCAAGGCTCGTGTATAACTTATGTAAGCTTACTTAATGTTTCTCTTGAAAACAGGATTTACTCTTGCGCCCTCGGGGAGGATTCCGTCAACGCTGTCCTTGTCGATAGCCTTTCTAATCTGGGCAAATGCGCAGTCAGCAGCATCGAGGAACTTCTTAACATCATCCTCGGTGTGCGAGAACGAAATGTTTGTGATTGCCTGGCAGAGGATGCCGTTTTCGAGCATATTCTTCGCATAAATAGAATGAATATCAAGATAATTCAGCGAACCGACATCATCGAATGCAACACCGCAGTGAGCCGCAAGACCGCTCACAGATACAGCCGCACCAACGCCGTGCTTCTCAATACGCTCCTTAAGTCCCTCGAGTACCATTCCGCCGAGCTTCCAAGCGTGACCCATAACGTCCTTTTCCTGCATTTCCTTAATGGTTGCAAGTGCGCCTGCCATAGAAATTGCATCGCCGCCGAATGTCATTGAAACGAATACGCCCTGCTCAATGAGGCTGATGATCTCTTTTTTACCTGCAACAAACGAGAGCGACATACCGTTTGCACAGCCCTTACCGTAGGATGCCATATCGGGAGTTACGCCGTAATATTCGCTTGCACCGCCGATTGCATATCTGAAGCCGCTTACAACCTCGTCGAAGATTGCAACAGCACCGTGCTTGTGTGCGGTGTCGATTACAGCCTGGAGATATCCCTTGGTTGTACCGTTAGACTGGATAGGCTCCATGATAACCGCAGCATATTCGCCGGGATGAGCGGAAAGAAGATTTTCGAGAGAATCAAGATCGTTATATTTGAAGGTCTTTGTAAGCTCACAAACTGCCTTCGGTACACCCTTGTTGTTTGCGGAAGCACCGATCGACCAGTCATGCATACCGTGGTAACCGCACATTGCAACGCGCTCACGGCCTGTGTATGCTCTTGCGAGTCTGATTGCAGCAGTGGTAGCGTCGCTACCGTTTTTAACGAACTTGACCATCTCTGCGCAGGGGATAACCTCAACAAGCTTTTCCGCGAGCTCACACTCAACTGGAGCCTGAGTTGAGAAAATTATACCCTTGTTAAGCTGTTCCATAACAGCCTTGTTTACAGCCGGATAGTTGTAACCGAGAGTTATCGGGCCGAGGCAGCAGATGAAGTCGATGAATTCGTTTCCGTCAACGTCGTAAACTCTTGCGCCTTCAGCGTGGTCGATAAACATCGGTGCCGCACCGGGCATGAAATAGCGATAGCTCTTACTGAAGGTCTGTGCCGCGAGAGGAGCCACCTTTATTTCTCTTTCAACGAGTGCATTGCTTTTTTCAAAAGATCTCATGATATTTTCTCCTTAATTGGTTTTTTCTTTTATTATATAAAAAATCCGCCAACATTACAACGAGCGTTTTATTCGTTTTTTTAAGAAAAAATGATCGTTTTTTGGGATTAATATTGATTTTTTACTTGAATTCTGATATAATCAAAGAAAAGGAGCGTGACGAATGTGACCAAGCTTGAAACGTCACTCGGCGATGCCCTATTCGCCGTTGATATTGATTTTCAGAAATTCGGCCATACAAATAAATGGCAGGATACCACTCATTTTCACGTGGACAGTGAAATTCACATAATACTTAATGGTGATGCACTGATCGAAATCGATGGAAAAGATGTACATATAAATGAGGGCGACATCTGCCTGCTTGCGCCGCACTCAAGCCATTATCCGAAAAATTACAGCGATGATCTCCAAAAGAGCAATTTCTCGTTCGGTCTGACGCAAAATTACAATTACAGCCGAAATCCAAAGGGCTTTTCTGAGTATGTTTATTACAGTAACATCTTCAAATCGGTCAGCGAATATTTTATAATAAACGATACCGAGCTGCTGACCATCGTAAAAAAGCTTATCACCGAGCAATTCACGAGCGAAAACGAACACGTTTACAAGGCATTGCTGGCAGTCTTCTTTATAACGCTTGCAAAACGCATCAAGGAACACCACCCTGCCTACAAGGAGCAGACGGTCCGAGGAGTATCGGAAAGCGAAAACAGCTTCAGGCAGAGAAAAACCGTGGAAGAATTTTTTCAAAAAAGATATAATGAGGAAATCAGTATCGAAGACCTGGCAAAAGAACTGTGCCTCTCCGTGGCGCACACACACAGAATCGTTAAAAAGGTTTTCGACGAAGGCTTCAAAAAGACACTTATGAAGCAGCGTATCGAGCACGCCTGTATGCTGATAAAGCAAGGTAACTTAACGCTTAACGAAATTGCATACAGCTGCGGATACACTTCATACAACGGCTTTTTAGCTGCTTTCAAAAGCTACATGGGCAAAACTCCGAAGGAATATGAAAAATCCATACGGTGACCTTCGGTAAAGAAAAACAAGAAAACAGTAGTCGGTCTCCCACAGTCAAATTAAACTGTTCGGAGGTTGACTCCTGTTCAATAATTAGATTGACAAAAAAATGTTACTATGATATAATTTAACTATAAACAGCAGAAAGGCGGTATTTTTATGTCAGATAACAAAACCAATCGATTAATCAGCGTTCAGACTCTCTATTGGTATCATAAAACCTTTGGGGGAGATCAAAATGCGGACGAATCTCTTGCTTTTATTCGCAGCTGCGGATTTGATGCCATTGACTATCACTTTGAAGGACTTTACTCATATGGACAAATCACTTCGGGAATGAAAAATCCGGTATATGATCTGCCAACTCCGGAGCTCCTTGAATATTATTCACCGCTCAAAAAAGCAATGGAAACGCACGGTGTCGCCATTTCGCAGGCTCACGGAATCTCTCCGTTCTACGTGCCGGATAACGACGATATAAACGAATATTTATATGCAGTGGTAGCAAAAATTTTCGAGGTATGCCGTTTTCTTGAGTGTCCGTTCATCGTCCAGCATCCTCCGCGCAATCTGACTCGATCCCAAATCATTGAGGTTTCCAAGCCTTTGATTCCCGCCGCGATCGAGACCGGGGTTAAAATATGCTTCGAAAATATGTTTGCCGACGATGGAAGCGGCAATCTGCTGCCGTATTTCAATGCGGACGAGGCTTGTCATATCATAGATACACTCAATGATATCGCCGGTGCCAAGGTATTCGGTTTTTGCTATGATATAGGTCACGCAAATATCACAGGGCGTAACCTGCACGATGATGTCTGCACCTATGCGGATCGTCTCATGTGCCTGCATATACATGAAAATGACGGCCTCCATGACCAGCACATGATTCCCTATACACAAAGACGTCCCGGTACAAATACCGGCTACACCGATTGGGAGGGCCTTATTGACGGACTTATCAAAATCGGGTACAACGGACCTATCAACTGCGAAGTCCATCCGGCACTTAACATCGCACCTCCGGAATTACTAAAGGATGTACTGAAATTGACTGCCGCGGTGTGCAGATATTTCAGGGACAGAATTGATAGAAAAATTGAACATTGATATCATTTTTATGCTTGCTCGCCGATTGTTGAATGCTTGCAAAAACGGTGTCCAATAAGTGAAAACAAAAAAAGCAGGAGTCAATCTCTCGCAGTTAAGTTAAACTGTTCGGAGGTTGGCTCCTAATTAAATTATAAGCTGTATGTAATATCGTCACCTGCGCCAAAGCGTATCACGTGAAGTGAATTATTTTCTGCATCAAATATTACCGTATCCCATAAATCCTCTGTCACATCAAATAGTTTTCTGTCTACGCCCACAAATCCTTCAGGCAAGCTCCAACCGGGCTCATGTTGCGGCGTATGCGTAAGGTTTGAGGGTGTAAGAATTTGTCTGCATGGAAGACCGCTCTTGTATCCTGACCACTGAATGTGTTCATGACCGGCGAACAGCGCACATATTTTGCCGCCTTTTTTGTGTGTAAAATCACAGCTTACAACGTCGCTTTCATATTTTCCCTTATCCTGAAATGCATTTAAAACACCAACCAGATCGGAAGAATTTTTCTGAGATTCCATCATTCTTTGTCCGTGAAGAGCTATATGCGCAAACAACAAAATATTATAGTCATCCGGCACATCAAGGGCGCTTTCACAAAGCCAGCTCAGCTGTTCTTTTGTATAACCGTAAAAATCAATATTTTCATTTGCCTGTGTGTCCATGAGGCATATTGCTCTTACCTTATATTTATCAAAATCAACGAAAAAATATCCTTGGTTTTTCTCTGCTTTCACCTTGTCTGGATCAAGCATGAGTTCATACCATTTTTCAGGATATGCGGGTCTTGCATTGGCTCCGTCATGATTTCCTGCAACAAAATACGAGTTTTTATTGCACTCATAAAGTGATTTTTTTAAATACCGCAGTTGCTTGTCTGTAACGTCCTGTGTCCAATAGCTTGCCGGATATATGGATGTGACATATGCTATATCCCCAAGATAAAAAATCGCATCAATATTGCATTGCTCATGAACAGCTTTTATATTTTTGAGAGTACGCTCGAAACGCTCAATATTATCCTTTTTTTCGGGATGAATATGAACATCCGATAAAAGTGTGAAAGCAAAAGTTTTTTCGTTTTTCAGCTTATTTATGCTCTGAACAGTTTTTTCTGTTTCCTCGACAAAATATTTTTCCATCGTCTCTGCCATCTCCGTTTGTGTTTGCAAAATTTGATAAAGTGCCATTATTCCGATTAATCATTTCATCATAGCCGCACAATTGCTCATCTGAAATTTATATGTATACATTATACATCATATTTTCTTGACTGTCAACAAAAAAATCCAAAAGCTTATTGATTGCGAAAAAACATTTAAAACGGCTGTTTTCAAACGTTGCTCCCACCCATTTTAACAACCTGATATTCCATAATAAAATATGTCCCCCTAACAAGTCCGCAAAACTCATCAGGGGGAACTGGAGAAATTAGAAGAAAAATAATTATATCAAAGCCATAAAGGCTTCAATACACAAATAAATTATATGCTCACACGGGAGCTTTTATATACACCTCGAAATAATCTATGGTGGTTCTGTAGCCCTCTGCCACAAGCTTCTCGTTTCCGATGACGAATGCAACTGCACTTGATCTGTGCGCTGCGGCAAGAGCATCATAGCATAGTACGGTTTCACGGGCATAGCGGTTGTCCTGCTCTGCGCCGACATAGGTACATCTCTCACCGTTTAAGTATACAGTGACAGGGTTCTCAAGCACCTTTTCCGTACTGCATCCGAATCCCATACGAATCTGAACCTTTGCGCCCTCGGGGATCTCACCGACTGTGATCTTGAAAAAGCGTTCCTCATCAAATGTCGTCGGAAGCTGGTCATAACCGCGGTTACGCTGCCACCATGGAAGACGGTCGTTTATCGAGATTATGTGACGGCGGTCAAACTTCAGCAGCTTTTCGAGCGAACCAAACGTCCCGTAAAATCCGCTGAAGTCACCGAAGGTTTCGGTGTCCTCGGGAATGGGTGCATACGGATCAATATGCGGAGAATCGAACCGATGGAAGAAGTTATACATATAGATCTTATCCGCGCCTTGCGAATAAGCCGATGCCGCCAACGCCGCCATGGTGCTGATGCTCGGAAGAACCGGATCTGCATCCCAATGAGGACGTATATACATCTCGATTCCTGCCGCAAGCTCAACGCCGAACGGAGCAAGCAGCGATTTCCAAAGCTTTATTGGCATATCGTTATGGTTTGAATCGAAACGTCCCGAAACTGTAACAAGATCAAGAAGTCTTTCCGATGCCCAGTGTACTACGTCAAGGCCGAAATCGTAATTCTGCTCAACCTGGGGAGCGACACGAACGGCAAGCTTTATCTTATGTCCGTACTTTTCGCCGTACTTTTGGCAAAGCGCATGAACGCTTCGAACAAACTCATTCATGATCTCAATACCGTCCATCTCCTCGCCGTCCTTGAAGACAAGAAGCTCGCGCGTATAGTCAAGCTCAACGCCGTAAGGATCGTAACGTTCAAGCGCTTCCTCGATGAACGCAAGCATCATTTCACGGACGAACGGATGTGCATAGTCATTATTTTTGTCCCACTGATACTGATATTTTTTCGGCTTGTAGGTTCCGCGTCTGATCTCGGGATGCTCATGGTAATAATCCGGAAGCTGGGAGGATGTTTCAGCGTGACGGTCGTGGTAATCGTTCATTCTGAATGAGATCCACGGGTTTATGCCAATCTCTCGAAAGGTGTCGATCTCAATTGCAATATGGTCAATGCCAAGCGTTTCGAAAATGTGATGGAAGCCCATGATAGAGGGTTCCGATGTGTAATCAACCGGAACACCGTTCTCAAGCTTCTGATGATACTTATCTATAAAGCTCGTAATAACTTCAGACGGGTATGAAGCGCAGGAATTGTTAAGGCAGAGCATAATATCGGTCATATGTGAGCCCTTGAATTGGCTCGCATAATTTTTCATCTGTTCGACCGTAAGCTTACAGCCGTTTTTGCCAACTCCGTAGATTAGGCTGTCTGCATCCTGATTATAAATGATACCTTGCATTGCGGGTTCCTTTCAAACTGATTTGATTTTTAATGCACCGCACAAGGCTTCCTCATGCGGTGCACTTTTATTTTACCACTTGGGAGCGTCTACGTATACCTCTACATAATCGGTGGTAAATTCAACTGTGGAATTTATTTCGATAAGCATATAGCCCTCGTGATATACCGATTCGGGGATTTCATAGGTCATAACTTTATTTTTTGTATAGACACCTTTACATCTTCCGATTCCATCAAAAGTGCAAAGCTGCGAGTTTACATATACAACCGGTGGAGTTTCGTCAAGCGTTCCAACATCTGTCGAGAACTTCAGATAAAGCTTGGTACCGTCGCTAACATCGCCGACAGGAACACGGAAGTAAGAAATTTCTCTCGGCGAAGCTGATACAGTCGCAGGCAGAGGCATTTCACCTTTTTTCCAAATCGCAGTGGTGTCGTTATAGCCAAGAATATGTCTGCGGTCAAACGTAAGCAGCTTTTCGGGAGAACCGAGTGAGGTGAGTACGTTCCAATAACCGGTCGGTCCCATGAGAGCGTAATAAGGCTCGTCTGTCACGATTCTGTCTTCGGGCGCCGGGAAAAGTTCATCGGAGTGCCACTGGAAGAAGTTGAAGAGGTATACCTTATCGGCTCCCTGAGAATATGCCTGATTAGCAAGACCTGCAAAGGTTTCGATGCTGTGTCCGCCGGACTGTGCACCGATGTGGGACTTGTTGTTTGCATACTCAATGTTCATTGCAACCTCAACGCCGTGGGGATGCATGATGGAAGACCAGAGTCTTACGGGAATATCGTTGTCGTTGTTATCATATCTTGCACCGACGATGAGCATATCGAGTATAACGTAAAATTCAACCTTTTCCCACTCGTTGGTTACGATACCTTATAGGTTGTGCCTGCTTTAAGTGTACCTATAACAATACGTGCGGAAATGTAGTTAAGTGCGCGGTCGCTTACAGTGATGTAACCGTTGCCCTTTTCGCCGGGATTCCATGTGAGGGTTGCTTCTCCGCCGCCTCCGTGCCAGCCTGTAAGAGCAGTTGCTTCATCGTTGAAGTTGCCTGCAGGGTAGAGGTTATCGTCGGAGGGAGCCTGCTTTCTTGTGATAACTACGTTGTCAAAGTCGAAGGATGCGACGTCCTGCGCCTCCTGACCACCCTTTATCTTGAGGATAAAGTTTGTGGAATCGACTGCGGTGAACGAGCCGATAACGTGTTTCCATTCGTGATTGATATCAAATTCGTTACCCCACTGGTTTGAGGGATCGTCAACCGTGATGGCAGTGTTGCCTGCATATGCACGGACGGTGATGCCCTCAAGCTCATCCGTTGTACGGATATCGAACGAAACGGTGTAAACCGCGCCCGGAATGAGACTTATGAACGTATTGACTGCAACCTCGTCATAGTTGACCACGCGGTCTGTGAATGAGAGGTAACCGTTTCCGTTCTCTGATTTCCAGCTGATCTTTGCCTCCGGCATATTGGGAGCCCAATTGTATGTGCCCTCGATGTCAAAGCTTCCCTCGGGATAGAGGTTGTATCCGCCTTCGATGTTATCGGCGTTGATAACTGAGAGGTTTCTGAAGTCGAAGTCCTGCATGTAGAATGCAACGGCATCGCTGCAAACCTTGACGACAAGCTCCTGCTTCTTTGTGATTTCAAACAGGAACTCTGAATGGGTCCACTCGTTGTCTATCGAAACGGTGTTTGTTATACCGCCTGCGATCATACGGATCTTACCGTTTTCACCTGCATTCGAGGTGCGGAATTCACCGGACATGATATAAATACCCGGTAAAATATCAGTGCCGGAATGATAAGTGAAGCCATACGAGGTATCCTTGATATTACCTGCACGCAGATAAGCACCGTCATCATCTCTGTGGAATTCGAGCGACTGATCGCCAAACTCCCACTTGCGAACAGACTTTCTGATCGCATCATCCATAAGATTAAAGGAATTCTCGTCAACGGCATATTCTTTCTTTAAAAGAAGAAGCGTTATAACCGTGCCCATGTCGATATCTTTTGCAGAATAATATCTCTCAACAAGAGTTATCTCAATATCCTTGAATTCGATATCGTCTGTAAAGGAAATGATAATATCTGTGGTGTTTATATCAACCATCGAGTCGATAACGAATGTCACTTCCTGCCAGGTGTCGTCAAGAGCGACGCTGTCTGAACCGTTTTCTGTCGTAAGTCCGGTGCTTGTGATAAGCGATGCACTGAGCTCTGCGCTGCCGTTTACTGCGCGGAAGCTTCCGGTGATGTGATGTACGCCGGGCTCAAGAGTGTAATCGGAAGCAGAGCCTGCGACAGGAGTTATTGCGTCAGCTCCGCTGTTCATTGTGGTGTAACGTGAAGTGAGCAGGTAGTCAACGCCGGGGTAATTGTAAAGATCAAGTGTGGCGCTTTAAAGAGTGATTCCGCTGCGAGTGAAGCACTCTGCATCTGCCACCATTTTGCTGTCGAGATACTCGAGAGTGAAGTTTCTGTAATTGATCGGTGAGAGATCTCCGTCGAAGACGAACAGGAATCCGTTTTCGTTGGGACGGAATTCGCCAACATTAAGAGAGTTAAGCTCAAACTCAATGATGTAAGAAGTCCACTCGGGAGCAACACTGTAAGCGGAGCTTCCGTTAGTATTGCTGCCATTGATATTCACGGATTTAACATTAAGAGTATTCTCGCCGCCGCGCACCCTCTGACCGACATAGGTAAGATAACCGTCAGAGTATGCCGTGCCGAGTTTTATTTCAAATTTATTGGCAGCATTGCTGTTGCTGGGATCGTTACGAATATCAAAGGAGAGTCTGTAATTGCCTGTTGACAGCTGATGTTTAGAATCCGGGATGAGGGAAATGTTCCAGTTTTTCTCTTGCTCGAAATCTCCGGAAGAACATGCTACATAATAAGGAATGGATTCCTCAACCGCAACGATTGCCGCACCGTTTGTACCCTCCCAATCCTCGAGAGTTGTGTAAGGTTCGGCGGTGACTTCGATGTTGCTGAACTCAACATAATCGACATCAGCAGCGAACACGAGAGCGTTCTTCTTCACGGTTTCGCGAAGATCAAGCGTTAAGGTGAATTTCTTCCATGCCGCACCGACCGGAACAGATGCAAGGTTAATTCCTGCATCCGAATTGATTCCCGAATCAACGGAGAATGTTCCGTCGGCACTTGCACGGATTGTACCTGTGAATGTGTAAAGACCGGGAGCGTATTCCTTTTCGAATTTCGGAACGATCGTGTCGGTGCCCGAACCCTCAATAGTGTAATAGTCGGTGTAATTTACGTAAGTACCTACCTTTACGCCGTAAGCTGTGTCGCCGGATCTGTCGAATCTGTATTCGATCGAATCGCTTGTTTCGGTGTTCACAATAGAAACATCCTTGATGTTTACAGGATAATCTCTATAAAGGAAGAGAAGCTTGAGCTTGTAATTACCGTTTGATGTGAAATTGAGCTCATATGTCTCCCATTCGTCGGAAATTGCGGAATCATACTGTTTGCTTGCGTCGGCGGTGTTATTACCGTTACGTGATGCGCTGATAACTGTGGCTGTTGTACAGTTGGTATTTATGAGAGAATTTGCCGACGTTAAAGCGTTTACGCCGCCAAGACCTATCATTATTCTGTTTGCGCCGGATGCGTCAGGATCTTTACGGATCTTGAAGCTTACTTTATATGTGCCTATGGGAAGCTCGGCAATGTCGTAGCAATAAGCAGCATCGACCTCGGGCATATTCTCGGGATCTGCCGCGAGATAGATATACTCCTCGGCGATATCGTATACGGTAAGCGCGCACCGTTGTCGCCTTGCCAATCATCGCTGAAGGCGTAAACGCTCTTCTGGGTGAAGACTATATCATCAAAGTCGAGAACTGCGCCGTCCGAGATCGAGATCGTGAGCTTATCGGCTGTAAACTTTTCCTGAATGTCAAGCTCGAGCTCAATGGCAGACCAGTTTGTACCGATATCGGTTGTTGCGGATACTGTTTCGGAAGGCAGCTCAATGGATGCTGTGAGCTTTGCCGCCTTGTCTGCACGGACCATTGCACTTACCGTGTAAAGACCTGCTCCGCGCTCGGATGAATCGCCGATATACTTGAGTGAGGTTGCGCCGGTGTCCTTTGTTGAGTAATACGAGGTCACAGGAACAATACCGGGACGGCTGACGCTGTTGCTTGTGGGATTCTTGGTAAACGAATAGCCGATATTTTCTATTTCTGCGCCGGTGGTGGGATCGACCTTGATTAAGGTAAAGGAATCGAGCTCAGCCTGACCGGGAACTGCGGCATATCGAGTGTCTGCGATGCCAAGTCCGAGAGTTCCGTTTGCGGTAACGGTAAATGTGGATTCGAAGGTAGTCCAGTCGTCACTGAGAAGATTATACTGAACTCTCGAGGCAGCTGTACCGTTGACCGTGGCGGAAACGACGGTTAATGTACTGCCGTTGCCTGCTCCGGCTGCGTTGATAAGGGTGTTGCTCGAATACCAACCGCCGAAGCCGATCATGAGTCTGTTTGTGCCGGAAATGTTACGTGCACGCAGCGAGAGCTTATATGTACCTGCGCTGAGCTTTGCCACGTCAAACAGTATGTACTTTTCATCAGCCTGCATGGGGAGATTATTGGGATCAGGCTTGAGGATAAGGGCATCTTCAACAACCATCCCTATTTCGCTGTCGATAGCGCCTGCCCAGCTTTCATTTTTTTCGCTCACAGCCGATGGAGCTGCGGTGAGCGCAAACGGCAGGCTCGATATGACGAGCGATACCGTAAGAAGCCATGATAAGATCCGTCTTTTTTTCATAATTTATTACCTCCTAAAAAATTATTAATGTATAATTTTAGTAACCTTGATATTATCCGTTTTTATTCTTTTTCGTTTTTCAGCGTGTTCAGATTGCGGATCGTTTCCTTGAAAAGATGATAATCCACATCGTCCGGATGCGGCTGTACATCTCTGACAGTGGAGCAGTTCACCTCGTATCCGCCATAGCAAAGCTGATCCTGCGTCGGGAAGTAGAGCTCCTGTCCGTTTATGTACGACAGTGAAATTACGTGAAGCGGATAGAAGAATTTGTTGAATGAATGATTGATACGCATATCAATTGCCGAAAAGAGCTCGTATGGGAAGGTTGCGAAAGCGACAGGTCCAATACGGACTATCGTTTGCGGAACTTCCTTGTAATCCTTGTCTTCATAGCCGTTTTCATAGGAATCTATAACCTTTTTGTAGTGCGCTCTCAGCATTCCCTGCCAATTGATGGCATCGGGAGCGATCGCCTCATATCTCGCCGTGGCTTCTTCATATGAAAGTCTTGGAAGAAGCGGAAGCTTCAGCATTGTGTGAACCGTTTCCATTGTAACGGGAGTGAAATCCTTGATGTCATTGTAAATACGGAGAGCATCTTCCGACGCAATGCCTCCCATAAAATTAACGTCCTTGATATTACCTGTCGTTCCACCGCGTGGGATTCTGGGACCGGTATCACCGATCGCACCGTTAAAGAACGCACTGATGCCTCCCGTCACACTCGACAGAGCATCAACCATCACGCCGGACCAATCTCGGCTGACATATGGTCTGCGCCTGCACAGGTACCGTGACAGCCGTATGAAACCAGGTTAGCCTTTATATCGCCATCCGAATTTTTAAATGAAAGGATCTTCATATACGGGTTGTAAGGACCCCAGGGACACTGTGAAAGTCTCGCCACATTTTCAAGGTCAAGATTTCTTCTGTTGACCGCAACATCGCTCTTGCCGATACCAAAGCCCATGGTGACCGCTTCCATATTATCAAGCGCTTCTCTGCTGCAGCGAATAACGGCAGGGTGGAAAATGTTTTCGTAATAGGGCACATCAAAATCTCCGATTTCCTCAAGTGCAAACAGCGGAGGACCGGTGTGAGTGTGAGTTGAGGAAATTATAATATTTTCGAATGGGATACCGTATGTCTCCGCCATCTCACGTCGAAGCTTATCACACAGAGGTGTGGCTATTGCGGCAACGTCAGCGCACATCATAAGCACCTTCGTTTCCCCTTATGAGAAAGCGAGAGCTTTGACAAACAAATTATCATGAACAGCAACCGAAAAAATATCAGGTCGATAACCACAAAGACGTCCGCCCACTTCGGGAGTAATATCCGCCTGTGCTGCTCCTAAATACAGTTGATCGTTCAATCCGTTTTGCTCCAATCATTATATAAAAATTTGCAGAAATGCGAGCGCTGTTCCCACGCCCGTCATCTTACACCATTATTATAGCAGATTTCGTTTTGCAATGGAATATCATTTTTGGGCATTTATCTGTCAATTGTGATTTTTTGACGCTACTTGAACAGGAAGATCACAATTCCCAAGTTTGAAGCGAAGTCCTTTATGCACGCTGAAAAATAAAAGAAGATCCCCACTTTTGACTCCGGATTAAACGGGGTTATAAAGTGAGGATCTATTCATTGGCACGTCAGACCAAAAAAGATATCATAAATATAAGTCAAACATTATTTATATTTACTCGCCGATTTTTGATTTATAGTATTTTTTAACAATGAGATAAACAGGCAAACCAATCAGTGTAGCTATAATACTTCCAATTGATAATTTTGTTGCTGCTGCACCGGACCAGAAAATCTGACTCAAAATAACATAAATTCCACTGATAATTGCAAGAATTGGAATAACGGGATAGAACGGTACTTTGTACTTTCTTTCGATTTCCGGATGTTTTCTTCTCCATGTCATAACTGCTGCAAAAGTAAGTGTATAGAATATCCAACACGAGAAGACAGCGAGATTTGTAAGCATATCAAATGTTCCGCCGATACAGAATAAGCAGCCTAAAACACCCATTAATATAATTGAGTTCGCAGGAACATAGTTTGAATTGATTTTGCTGAGGGTTCTGCTGAACGGAAGTGTTTTTTGCTCTGCTAACTGATAGCACACGCGAGAACCTGACATCAAGAAGCCGTTCGCGGCACCGATAACTGAAATGATGATACCTATTTTTATTAAAGTACCGCCAAAATTACCAAAAATTTTCACAGCAACAGCTGCTGCAGGTGATTCTATATTCATAAGTTCACTTGCCGGCAGTACCCAAATATATGCAATATTGATTATGATATAGACAAGCATGATAATTGAAACGCCGCCAACAATAGCACGAGGCAAATCGCGGCCGGGATTTTTCATTTCGCCTGCTATCGCACCAACATTTGTCCAACCTTCAAATGCAAACAAAACCGCTAAAAGCGTTGAACCTAAAACCGCGCCTGCCTGCTTGCTTTCTGCTACCAAAGGGGTAACAATAGGATTTCCGCCCTCTCCGAGGATAAAGCCAAAGATCATAAGTACAAACAACGGTATAAGCTTACAGATAGTAAACACAATCTGGAATCTTGAAGCAGATTTTGAACCTAAAACATTAAACACTACCAATATCGCAATCGAAGCCATTGCAATAGGAAGTGCATACTGCTCACCAACATAAACAGAAAGCTCATTACCTACTGTAACACCATAGCTTGCCAAAAATGCGGGATAAAAAATGAATGTTTGCATCCAACCGGCTAAAAAACCTACCTTTTCGTTATAAACATCTGTAAGATAGGCTACCATACCGCCTGTGCGAGGAATCAGGATAGCAATTTCCGCAACGGTTAAAGCGGCAAAAATACTTGCCAAACCACCGATAATCCAAGCAATCATGCCCATACCCGGCGCACCGCCTGTTGCCTGATAAATAGCGTACGGCTTAAAGAATACACCGGCACCTATTACGCAGCCTACAACGATAGACATTGCAGACATAACACCCAAATTCTTTTTGAGCGCTCTTTTTGTTTCCATAAAACATTCCTCTTTCTTAAGTTTTATTTTTCTTCAGTCAATAATTGCCAAGTAAAGATAAAGCATTGCGAAGCCGCATTCCATTAGCACCTTACTTTACAAAATTATTTACTTGCATACAATTATACATGGGTTTACGTCATTTGTCAACATAAATTTACAGTTTATAAATTATTTAAACCTTCCAGGCATTTTTCACATTGGCTTATCAAAGAAAAACTATGCCTAATGAGTGAAAACGAAAAAAGGCTGTATTTATCGATAAAAAATAGGAGTCAATCCCCCACCGTAAAATCAAACTGTTCGGAAGTTGACTCCTATTCACTATAAAAGATATTTTTGCGTGAGTGCTTACGGGATTTGAACTCTCGTTTATATTATTTGTTTCGTTTTATTGATTATAACATTTTTCCAATCCACAACATCTTTTATAGAAAGTTTTTTCTGTGCCTGAATAAATTTCTCCATAAAGTTAAAATCGATATTTTCGTTGGATGTTACAGGAAGTTGAACAATCATCTCGGCGGCAACCTTTCGATTGAATTTTGTTGCGTAATCAAATCTCCCCGCAGCTTGCTTTTTAAATGTAGCCAAAAAGTACAATAACGAATTCTCAGACCACTTAATATCGTTTAATGGATATAATCCTTGAATATGAGAATATCCGATAAAGTCTTTTGGTTGATAAAAAATCCCTTCAGAGGTGGTGGTATCTGTGTAGGTTATCATATTCCCATTTTCTGTAGGATTCAAATCTACATAACCACCAATACCATTTCCTATACTTGAATTGACAACCACAGGGGTTTTTCCCGTTGTTTTAAATAACGTCCGATTTGTAACACCATAAGATTTTGTAGGATGGATATCAAATAATTCTCCGATTTTAAAATCCTTATAAGTGATTTTTTGATTTCTAAATGATTCTATGGCGTATAATTCATCATTTGTCAAATGATAATTCTCAAAACCACTTACTTGTAAATACGCCTCAAGCTCGCTGAGGCGTTCCGCCTCAAGCTCGCTGAGGCGTTCCGCCTCAAGCTCGCTTATATATTGTTCCATATAGGCATAATCAATATCCTCGTTTTCGGTAACAGGAAGTTGGATGTAAGTGTTTTTCAATGCTATTTTGGTAGCTTTTTCATTATAAGAAAATTTCTTAGTAATAACTTTTTTTATACTTGTAATCATGTAAAGCGCTATTTTCTCATTCAACATATTCGACTGTAGTACACTGGTTGCGCCATGACCGTCTTTGAGATAAAATGGTGTTTCAAGATATACTACATTTTGATTATTAGAATGAATAAGTATAGTAGGCTTTCCATCGACATTATTCAAAACTTTTTCTGTTAAAGACAAATATGATATAATGCCGTTGTTAAGCGTTGCTTGACCGTAAAATGGATAAAGTGTACCACCAGATACGGTTAATTCGGAAATTTTCAATGGATCAATTTCTTTTTGGGGTTGCCAAATCAATATATCTTCAAGTCTAAAACTTTTAAATTTAACCATCAATTTCACCTCTCAAAACAGCAGACACTTTCCAACCAAGATATTCTTTTATTGTATTTCTAAAATCATCTTCATTTGGCACAGTGTTAAGTTTGATGTGTTGAGAAAATGTCCAGTCGTTACCTTCAAGACTTATAGTATCTTCAATGTATTGATCTTCAGTAAAATAATTCAAATACGTTTTTCCGTAAAGAACCAAATTAACTATTTCCTCATAACGCTCTACGGCATTATCGGTATTTTTAAGATTGGCATCTTGACTTGATTTTTTGCGATTTTGACGTGTATATCCATCGTTAGAAAAATCAATAAACTTGACAATCTGTTTTTCATTATGTGGTGTGCCAACATCAAAAACATAGATGGCTGTTTGAACACCGGCTTTACCCTTAAAAACATCAGACATATGAATGCTGGCAAGCAGAGTGTTGTTCTCCAATATGTCTTTTGTATATGGCAAACCATTTCCACTACCTGCATTTTCTTGAATAAGAATAGCAGCTCTGCCTTTGCTCATTTTAGAAAGAGCTTTCTTTACAAAGATAAATCCTTTACCCGGAGCAGAATAAGGAGGGTTCAGCAAAAATACGTTAGCTGGAAACTCCTTACCGTTCATTTCGCCCTGCTCGTATTTTCCGTCATATTCCGTCAAGCTATCCTTATGTATGATGTTTGACGAACCATCCCCCATAAGAATCATATTAAGTACAGCAAGCAAATAAATATCTGAACGCTTTTCAATACCTAACAACTGCTTATATTTGATTGTGGCTATTTTATCTGCTAATTCTTTAGGACTGTGTATGCGCTCCTCCGCATCCTTAATCATCAATTTCATAGAAGAAATAAGGAATCCAGCCGAACCTACCGCATAGTCCCAAACATAACTATCCTTATTGACTTGTGCCAATTTTGCCATCAACTCTGTAACATAACGAGGAGTTAATACCACATCATTTTTATCACTGTCGGGAATATCCACCCAAGCATTAAGGACATTAAAAAGTTTACCAGTAAAATCAAGATGTCTTGCTGATGTGAATATCGGCATTATATCATTTTTTACGCTTGTATAAACACTCTTTAGCTTACTCTCGCCATTAACAGGCTTCCACAAATCCGAATATACAAAAACACGCGACAAGTCATTGACTATCATTTCTTTCTTTTCTTGTGGCAAACTTTTATTTTCCAAGAAAGAATCGATTTTGTTGATGATAACTCGACCATCGTTGGTCTTTGCTCCAGTTTCCCCTTTTAGTTCTGCAATTTCCAGCGGAGCAACACCCTCTGTTCCAAGACCTGCCATAATCATTCCGGTAACAAGTTCAACACGAGAACCCACGGAAATTTTCAGTGTATCCTGCATAGTCTGATTAAGCTTTTTGAGTTTTACTTCAATCTGATTTTCATATTCTTTTGCCTTTGCTTCAATTTCCTCTTCGGTCAAGCCAGCCTTGTCGATCTCATCAATGAAAGCAGGCTGATTTTTTTTCAACAAGAAAGACAGATCACTATAATTGCCAATTTGTTTCGGAATGCAGAAATTATCAAGCGAGATATAATATACTCCGATTTCTGTTATAAGAGTTCCGCTTTCATCGTAGTATCCGTTTATTCCGATGGCAACAACCTCTTTATAACTTGCGGTATGTTCTACAATAGCATTAGCATAATGAACCGCACCATTTACAGCATACTTATTTATGTTAGTAAAATTCTCAGTGCCATCTTTTTTCTTGTTCTCTATTTCACCATCTGCGGATAATTTAATAAAATCTCCTTTCTTTCCTTTAACTTCAATCATTACGGGAATACGTCTAAGCTTCTTTGTTTCCAAAAGAAGCTTAATATCAGGATAATTAGATCCAGTTCCTCCGCTTTTTGAAGGTGCTGCCTTTAATGCCGCTTCAATTTCGGAATTGATTGTTTCCGTTTTGGTGTAATATTTAACCTCAACAAGTTGCTTTTTGGCCAAGTCTTCAACTTGTTCTTCTATGCTTCTTACTGCTTT
>CAYSFT010000046.1:0-18130 GCA_964430755.1 uncultured Lachnospiraceae bacterium
ATTATTTTGCGAGAGCTGCTTTAGCCTGCTCTGCGATTGCAGCAAACGCATCCTTATCGGAAACTGCGATCTCAGCGAGCATCTTACGGTTAAGATCAATGCCTGCAACCTTGAGACCGTGCATAAGAGTGGAGTAATTCATGCCGCAAACCTTTGCCTGCGCGGAGATTCTGGTGATCCAGAGAGCACGGAAGTCTCTCTTCTTCATCTTTCTGCCGGCGAAAGCGTAGTTGCCGCTCTTCATTACCTGCTCTTTAGCCATCTTGAAGTGCTTGGATTTTGCTCCCCAGTAGCCCTTTGCGAGCTTGAGCATTTTATTTCTTCTCTTGCGAGTCATCATCGCGCCTTTTACTCTTGCCATTTTATATTATCCTCCAAAAATTCTGCTTAGTGTGTGATTATTTGTTGATGAGAGATGCAATGGTGGGTGCCATTGAAGTGCTGAGATAGCCGTTCTTTCTGAGCTGTCTCTTTCTCTTTGCAGTCTTAAGGCCGAGCTTATGACGGCGATTTGTGTGATTGAGCTTTACCTTTCCGCTCTTTGTAAGAGAGAATCTCTTGGCTGTAGCCTTGTGAGTCTTTATTTTTGCCATTTTCGTTTACTCCTTTTGTGTATTCCGTCCGTAATTATGCGCCGGACATACGCGTGTTTTCAGTGCCGATAGCTTAAATTCACGGCAAAACAATTACTTTGAAGCCTGCTTTACGGGATTTACGATCATGCTCATGAAGCGACCTTCAAGTGTCGGGCGTTTGTCAACAGAGCCGAGTCCCTCGCAAGCCTGCTCGAATTTTTCAAGCATTTCGCGTCCGAGATCCTGGTGACTCATTTCGCGTCCTCTGAATTTCACAACGACTCTGACCTTGTTGCCATCCCCGAGGAAACGGTGTGCGTGCTTAACCTTGGTTTCGAAGTCGTGTGTGTCGATACGGCAGGAAAGCTGAATTTCCTTAACCTCAACAGTGGTCTGTTTCTTCTTTGCTTCTTTTTCACGTTTGTCGCGCTCGAAACGGTACTTACCGTAATCCATGATACGGCATACCGGCGGCTCGGCATTCGGTGCCATGAGAACGAGGTCGAGATCCTTTTCATAAGCCATCTCAAGAGCCTTGGATGTTGCGAGAACGCCGATCTGTTCGCCGTCATCGCCTATGATACGGACTTCCTTTGCCCTTATTTCTTCATTGATTTGCAGTTCCTTTGTGCTAATTGCGGACACCTCCAAAACTAAAATAAAAAAATCGTGTGGAGAAGAAGCCTCCGCACGACATAAGACACTCATAGTGTCATTTTATCGGTTTTATTAACCGCTGTCATCAATTTGAGGCGGTGAGAACGGAGAGTTCTTCTTTCTTGTACCTTGGTATTATACCATGCTTTCCCCATTTTGTCAAGGGTTTTTTGAAAAATTATTTTTATTCTTCGAGATTTATAATATGCAATTCTTTTTTCTCAGCTCTTGCAAATGTTACTGCCGCACCTCCCCAACCGTGTGTCACGAAGCAAAGTGCATATGCGCTGTTATCGACGAGCCAGCGATTTCTCGCCGGAATAGCGGCTTTGAAGTGATATTTCTCAAATCCGTCGGGATAGATCACAGAATCGTATTTTTCTTTATCGCAGATTTTAAAAGTGAGATACGGAATAACGAGATGACATTTGACACGCGGATACTCCGCCTTGATTTCAGAAACGACACTTGCACAGGCAGAGTCAAACGCGCCCATACCGCCGCAGAGAAAATCGGTCACGCCGCACTCGATAAATTCGATTATTTTCGAGCGTATGAGAGCGCGGTCAAGACCGTAGATATCTCTATGACCGATAAACGTCGCGGTCGTCTCTCTGTTCATTGTAAGCATCCCTTTTTATGTTGTATTTTTTATATTGTAGCATACAGCGAGCCAAAAATCAATACTTTTGGGGCTATTTCTCCCTAAAATATTGTATACTGTGTTTTCAATATAACTTATACTAATGGTGTATATGTAACGCTGATAGTATAGGTGGTATGGTCATGAATCTTAATTCAATCGGAAAAAACATCCGAAAATACAGAACTGCAAAAAAGATACCTCGCGAGAAACTTGCAGAAATGGTCGATATAAGTTTAAATTATATGGGACAGATTGAGCGCAGTGAAAAGCTTCCATCGTTTGAGACGTTCATAGCCATCGCGAATGCGCTTGAAGTATCAGCAGATATGCTTTTATGCGACGTAGTTACAGCGAGCTATGCGGTAAAGGATTCGCTTCTGCACGAGAAGATAAGCAAGCTGTCGGACAAGGATCGCGCGAGAATCTACGATGTCATTGACACGCTTATCAAGCACTCGATTCAGGTGAAGCCGTGAGTCGGCTTTTCGCGGCTACAACTTTCCCAAAGCCTTCCCTCGGGGGAAGGTAGCACGCCGTGAGGCGTGACGGATGAGGGCAACCTCGAAGCGCACTGCTTCGAACTTCGCGTAATTCGAGGAGGATGGGACACCAGCTGGCGCAGGTTTCTCACCCTCCTCGGACTCCTCCCGTCTTCCTTGGCTGCGCTCGGTTCGCGCTCAACTCCGCCTGACGGCTTCGGATTCGCTTTGTCAGCCGTAACCGTTTGTCCGCCGCCAGCTTCGTCGGCGGCTCATTGGCTTCATTGCTTCTTTAGTGCTCAAAGTTACTCAAAGCCTCTCACCCTGGGAGAGGTGGCACGAAGTGCCGGAGAGGGTGCCTTCTCCAGTGGGAGAAGGTGGCACGTCGTAAGACGTGACGGATGAGGGCAAAAAAACGGTACTGCATGATAACGCAATACCGTTCATTTTTATAACCACATATCCATTCTGCGTTTTTGCGTAATGAATCCAAAACGCTCGTAAAAACGCCGTGCACCCTCGTTGAATTCCCAAACGTCGAGATCCATACGGTTGCAGCCAACAGACTTTGCATAAGCTATAACGTGCTCCATAAGTGCACCGCCGACTCCCTCTCCGCGGCACGTTTCATCTATACAAACATCGTCGAGATGTATCGTTTTCATGTCGAAAAGCATGGTGCTGTCTTTGGTTTCCGTGATGATACCGAAGATGTAACCGACCACTTTTTCGTCGGCAACGGCAACAAAAATGGGACGCTCATCGTCTGCCATGATCTCGCAAAGCTCGGTGGCTGTGTATTTTGTGCCGTTCACGCGGAAAAGATCCGGGCGGCCCTTTTGATGTATCGCTTCAACCTGTGAAAGAAGCTCGAGTATGCCGTCTGTATCCGTCGGAACGGCACGGCGAATTGTTATATTCATTGTTCAACCACCTCGCTGTTGTGTTTTTTTGCCATCAAGCAGACGCAAAAGTCCGCGGCAAAGAAAATATCCTAAAATAAAATAGATTACCATATTTATATAAGGCGTCGCTATTGTCAGCCATTCCGAGCTGTTCTGCGGTGCCCAATTTTCATATTCTTTGGCGGTTTCACGGAAGATACTAACCGTTTCAACGACATTCATGATAAATTCGGAAAGCAATATCACACCCGTGCATAGCATATGCGATCTGCCGCGCTTAACAAGCAGGAATGTTACTAACGCAGTCACCGCAAGTCTCAATGCGTCAAGCGCGACACGTAAAGCATTATAGCCTACAAATTTCGGCGTGAGTATCTCTTTTCCATAATAATAAACGTCCACAAAGATCGCCGCCGCGCAGACAACGACAAGCGACAAGGCAACAATCAACGATATTTTCAGCCGTTCGCCTTTTCTTCTGAATGCCCACGCAAGGCAGAACGCCATCGCATATACGATCAGAATATCGAGCGCACTGTACAGCTCGTGCAATAGTTCGCTCACCCAATCGGCATATGCAATGTCACTGAGCGCGGATATGTAAAAGGGCCATACAACGACCGTATTGATCATCGGAACTATAAACGCCGAAACAAGCGTAAGTACCGTCAGGCGCGTGAAAATTCGTTTCATTTTTTATCTCCCGTTTTTTATTACAGATTTAAGTATAGCACAGCCTTTAAAAAACAGTATTACCGTTGTGTTTTCAATCTGTTAATTATTAATAAACAAAAAATTAAAAAAGAAAAATCGAACAACCGTTTGCATTTTTGAAAAAAGTGTGGTATAATTATTCTGAAAAGAGAACAAATGATCTTTATGGGAGGTTACTATGGCAAACAATCTTACCGAACGTGAACGCGCTATATTCGAATATATCAAGAAAACCATCCGCAGTGAAGGATATGCACCGAGTGTGCGCGATATCTGCACCGCGCTCAACATGAAGAGCACCTCAACCGTGCATACATACCTCGCAAAGCTTGAGGAAAAGGGACTCATCCAAAAGGATGCCGGAAAAAGCCGTGCTCTGCGCGTTGACAGCACAACGTCATCGGACACATCAACCATGCGTGTACCGATTCTCGGCAAGGTTGCGGCAGGAATGCCGATTCTCGCTGTTGAAAACTTTGACGGATACATTGATTTTCCTCGTCCGTCCTCGCGTCTTTCATCGAATGACGTTTTCGCGCTGAAGGTACAGGGCGAGAGTATGATCGAGGTTGGCATCATGGACGGCGACCTTATCGTCGTTGAAAAATGCAACACCGCAAATAACGGTGATATAATCGTAGCGTTGGTTGAGGACGAAGCAACCGTTAAAACCTTCTACCGCGAGGATAACCGTTTCCGACTCCAGCCGGAGAATTCATCAATGAAGCCGATTTACGTTAACGAGCTTATCGTTCTCGGCAAGGTTGTCGCTTCGATGAGATTTTACAGATAAAATTCGAGGGTGTGCGAAAGCACACCCTTTTTGTAAGCTCACTTGTACCTTGTCGGAATATCGGTCTGCCCGAGAAGATAGTCAATGCTCGTGTTATAAAATCGCGCAAGCTTTATAAGTATGGTCGTCGGGATATCGTTTTCACCCGTCTCGTATTTGGAATAACCGGTTTGTGACATTCCAAGCATCTTTGCAACAGTATTTTGCGTCAAGTCCCGATCTTCCCGTAAATCTCTGATTCGTTGATACATCGTCACACCCTCTTTATTTTATTGTTCCCAATAAAAATTATAATATAACCTGAAATAGGGTATTGGCTTTTAACCTGAAACAGGTTAATGTATAATTTGTTGAGTCAACGTGTCGAATATTTTTGGTTTTTGTGCTTTTCGCGGAAAAATTAAAAAATGTCCGAAAAGCCTTGACTTTTCGCCTGAAACACAGTATAATATTATCCACAGTAACACTTTACCGTGTTGTATTTTTCGACATTCGCATTAACAAGGAGACCACTGATGATCGATTGTCATATCCCCGTATTTTTAATGACCAAAAATCAAATCTTTTCCATTCTCGCGGACTTTGCATGGATATTTATTATAATCCTCGCCGTCATCGCGGTTGTGATTATACTGAACCGTGATGTTATAAAGGATATCATATCAAGTCAGAATCCGCGCTTTCGAATCAGCGAGGATCGCAAAAAATTCGATAAAACCTTCGAAAACAACCAATCTGTAAGCCAAATGATTAATAATGGCGAAGCAGGTTTTGTAAACTGCGCCCATTGCAAGCATATCAAAAGCTGCAAAAAATGCAGCGAAACCGATTACGACATTGCCGACACTGTATGCGGCGATTATGAGCTGTAACACACGGCACATCTAAACTTCGGCGAACTTCTTCATGCCGTTGGCGGTATAGTATGTTCAGGAACACTTCCCGGCACAGGCTCCTCCCAAAACGGCAACCTCGCAAAACGGATACATTTTTTCTCTTCGGAGAGGATTGTGTCCGTTTTTTCTTTTTGCATTTGTGTTACCTTCAAAAACTTTTTACGCATAACTGTTGACAAAAAGCTCTGAAAATCGTATAATATATTTATATAGATTAAAATCGGGAGT
This sequence comes from uncultured Lachnospiraceae bacterium, assembly GCA_964430755.1. Taxonomy (GTDB): domain Bacteria; phylum Bacillota; class Clostridia; order Oscillospirales; family CAG-272; genus Flemingiibacterium. The sequence goes on from CAYSFT010000046.1 coordinate 5,894, forward strand.
ATTGTGTATTTTTGCAGTGACTCGGGAAAGGGGGCGTCAATGAGATTCGCGGTCATATCGGATATTCATTCTAATTTTATGGCGCTTGAAAACGCGCTCTGTACCATTGAAGATATGCGTCGGCGCGGTGATGGCGTTGACGGAATCATCTTCCTTGGCGACTATCTGACCGATTTCCCTTATCCGCAAAACACCCTGCGTCTGCTCGACGAATGTATTGCCGAGTTCCCCTGTCACTTTGTACGCGGTAACCGTGAGGACTATCTTATACGTCACCGTCATACCCCCGATGAAGGCTGGAGCTATTCCTCAAGCAGCGGCTCACTGCTCTATACATACGAAAACCTTACCGAATCAGATCTTGACCGCATCGAATCGCTTTCGCACTGTATCAACATCACAACGAAAAACCTCCCAACAATCACGGCTTGTCACGGCTCTCCGGGCGCTTCCAAGGAATGGATCATGAACCGCCCACAGCTTATTGACAAGTACACCACCGAAATCGCCGGAGAATTACTTCTATGCGGTCACACGCACCGAGGCGGTATCGTTGAAGCCAACGGCAGACGCATCATATTCTGTCCGAGCGTCGGACTTCCGCAGGACCGAAGATACGGTTCACGTATGCTCATCCTCGAATCAAAACGCGGCGTATGGCGTTACAATTCCATCCCCATCGGTTACGACAAAAACAAAATGCTCGCCGAATTCCACCGAAGCGGACTCTATGAAAAAGCCGGAGTCTGGGCACGGTGTATCATAAAATCAATGTTCGATGAACACGACCACGCGGCACGTTGTGTCGCACTTGCATGGCGTAAGGCAACGGCAGACGGTTTTGTCGGCGGACAAGTCCTGCCCGAGAAATATTGGACAGACGCCGCAGCCGAGCTTGGGATTATTTGAGGTAATATGATGTGCAAAAAATTGTTACCGGGCTTTAACTGATGAGAGCCAAAGCACATCGCTTCGAATTTTCCCTCCTCAGTCTCGCTTCGCTCGCCAGCTCCCCCCAAGGGAAGCCTTTTTGGCAACTCAAAGCCGCGAGCATTGTTTTTCTGCTCTGACTAACATAAAAGCCTTCCCTCGGGGGAGAGGTGCAAAAGATTGCTTCGCAACTTTGACGGATGAGGGCAACTTTATCGGAGAGAGCAATACCGCGCGTAATCCCCCATACATCAAAATACCACACATAAAAACCAAGGAGAAACACACAATGAGCAACATCAAAGACATTAACCTTGCAAAAAGCGGACACGATAAGATAAACTGGGTAAAGAGCTATATGCCGGTGCTTAACATAATCAATGAGCAGTTTACTCGTGAAAAGCCTTTTGCAGGCAAGAAAATTTCCATGTCGATCCACCTTGAAGCAAAGACCGCGTACCTCGCTATTACACTTGCAGCAGGCGGCGCAGAGGTTTACGTTACCGGATGTAACCCTCTCTCAACGCAGGACGACGTTGCGGCGGCACTTGTTGACCTCGGCTTTGAGGTTAACGCATGGCGCGGTGTTACCGATGCCGAATACGAGGAGCACCTCAAAAAGACACTTTCACTCTGCCCCGATGTTATGATCGACGACGGCGGTGACCTCACCCATCTGCTTCACGGTGAATGCCGCGAATACGGCAAAAACCTCATCGGCGGCTGCGAAGAAACGACCACAGGTATCCACCGTCTTTTCGCACGTCAGGCGGCAGGTATGCTCGATTACACAATGATCGACGTCAACGACGCTGACTGTAAGCACCTTTTCGATAACCGTTACGGCACGGGACAGTCAACGCTCGACGGTATCATGAATTCGACCAACCTCATCATCGCAGGAAAAACAGTAGTCGTCGCAGGCTATGGCTGGTGCGGTAAGGGCGTTGCAATGCGCGCTAAGGGTATGGGCGCAAACGTAATCGTTACAGAGATTGACCCCGTCAAGGGCATCGAAGCGGTTATGGACGGCTTCCGCGTTATGACGATGGATGAAGCTTGTGCACTCGGTGACCTCTTTATAACCGTTACAGGCTGTAAGGACGTAATTCGTGCCGAGCATTTTGATAAGATGAAGGACGGCGTTCTCCTTTCAAACAGCGGTCACTTCGACGTTGAAATTGACAAGGTTGCGCTCGCAAAGAAAGCCGTTAAGGTCTGGGAGCGTAAACCGAATATCGCAGGCTACGAAATGCCCGACGGACGCATACTCAACCTCCTTGCAGAGGGACGTCTCGTAAACCTCGCGGCAGGTAACGGTCACCCTGCGGAAATTATGGATATGAGCTTCGCGATCCAGGCAAAGAGCCTTGAATATCTCGTTAAAAATGCGGGTAAACTCGACAAGAAGGTATATCAGGTACCGCGCGAGATCGACGAAGAGGTTGCGGCGCTCAAGTTAAAGGCACTCGGTGCGTCACTCGAGGTATTAAGCGACGAACAGAAGGCATATCTCGCCAAGGTTGAATAATTAATGGATATACTCTCCTGCCCTTTCTGCTCTGCAGAACTTACACGTACAGGCAACAGTCTCATCTGCGAGGGTGAGCGAAAACACTGCTTCGACATCGCAAAGAGCGGATATGTCACTCTGACACGTGCCGGCGGTACATCAGGCGATGACCGTGACATGGTGCGTGCACGGACGGCGTTTCTCGATAAGGGCTATTACCGCCCCTTTGCCGATGCCATTGCCGACAGTCTTGACACAGCCAAAACCGTTATTGATGCCGGCTGCGGTGAGGGATATTATTCGTCTGTCATCGCTTCACGTGGGCGTGAGGTTTTCGGCTTTGACCTCTCGAAGTACGCCTGCGATAAGGCGGCAAAACGTGCAAAGGCAGACGGCAGTAACGCTTTTTTCGGCGTTTCAAGCATCTATGAGCTGCCCCTAAGGGATAACAGCGCAGACGCCGTGGTGAGTCTCTTTGCGCCGATTGCCGAGCGTGAATTTGCACGTGTACTGAAGGACGGCGGACTGCTTATCATCGGTGCGGCAGGACGCAGTCACCTTTATGAATTAAAAAAAGCAATTTACGCCGAAGCATACGAAAATGAGGGACGGCGTGATCTTCCGTCAGGCTTTGAGGAGATCGCACGAAAAAATGTCACTTACACCTTCGACTGTGACGGCGAGGATTTAAAAAGTCTGTTTATGATGACACCGTACGCATTCAAAACCTCGCGTGAGGATGCTGCAAAGCTCGATACATTATCACATCTTGAAATCACGGCAGATTTTGATATATTTATATATAGGAAGTGTTAAAATGAAAATTTCACTTTGCATACCGATGTATAACGAGAGCAGTATCATAAACGATACGCTGAAAACCGTTTCCGATTATATGGAAGCCACATTTGACGACTATGAGGTGCTTTTCTCAGACGACGGCTCGACTGACAACTGCAAAAAAGCGGTTGAGGACTTTCCGAATAAACGTATACGTGCGGTCGGATACGAGAAAAACCAAGGAAAAGGTGCGGCGATACGTCACGGAATCCTTAGTGCGACGGGAGATATCATTATTTTCACAGACTGTGACCTTGCATATGGACTTGACGTAGTGAAGTCTGCGGTGAAAATGTTTGAAGATAACCCGGATGCGGATGTGGTGATCGGTTCGCGCAACCTTTCGGGTGACGGTTATGAAGGGTATACGCTTCTCAGAAAAATCGCGTCGAAAACGTATATCAAGTGTCTGGCTCTTGCGGCAGGCTTTAAGCTTACTGATTCACAGTGCGGCTTTAAGTCGTTCCGCCGTGAAACTGCGCACGAGATATTCAAGACCTGCGAGGTAAACGGTTTTGCGTTTGACTTTGAGGTTCTCATAAAGGCAAACAATATGGGCGCAAAGATATACGAGATGCCGGTTAAAGTAATAAACCACCGCGAAAGCAAGGTCAACGTTTTCCGCGACAGCATAAAGATGCTCCGTGATGTCCGCGCGATAAAGAAGCGCAATAAACGCCCAAGGTCATAACGTCTTTACAATAATTTCATAAAATAGTCTTTGAAATTTTTTCAATGTATGGTATAATAAAATTGTGATATACTATATGATAAACATAACAACTATAAAAAGGAAGGTGTTTTTGATATGAACAACTCTAAAAAAGACTCCGGTCTCAGCCCGCTTGCCCTGATACTCATTATCACCGCTTCCATTGTGGCAGCAGTAGGTATTGTATTTCTTGTTATGAATATTTTAAAGAAGAGACAGGCAAAGAAGCTTGATCCCTGGTGCGACGATGCAGACTCCTGGGAGCTCGACGATGATCTTTTAAGCGATCTCCGTTTCGACGATGAGGACGAGTGCTGCTGCGGATGCGATTGCGACGACGAAATTGCAGATGCAGTTGACGATGCAATTGAAGCAATCAGCGCTGCAGATGAAGACGAAGAATAATAACAATGGGAGCTGTCACTCTGCGACGGCTCCTTTTTTGTTACATAGGTCGCGGTGAATCCGCTGAAAGCCGATACAAGGACAACTACAAAAAACCGACTGTCAAAAGACAGCCGGTAATTTTTTATTCTTCCGATTCACACTCATCACAGTCGCCGTCGGGATCTTCCTCAGTCGAAAGCTCACTAATATCCCAGTCCCCGAAAATATCGGGATCGCTGACGAGCTTGCGCCATTTGAGCTCTTCCTTGCGGTCAAGATAAATTAGCACTGCACCTGCCGCGGCACCTGCAACGGCGAGAGCGAGTATCAGATTTGCAAGCCCTTTATTCTTACGTCGAAAAGCGAAAAATGCGCCTAAAAACGTCACAGCCTGCACAAGAAATCCAATTCCCAAATAGAACTTTTTCTCAGAAAACATTCCGTATCGTTCTCCTTTGATTATTTATTGGCGTTCATCTTGAGGTAAGCGTTGATGAATCCGTCGATTTCACCGTCCATAACTGCGGAAATGTTACCGTCCTCGTATCCGGTGCGGTTATCCTTTGCAAGTGTGTACGGCATGAATACGTACGAGCGGATCTGACTTCCCCACTCAATGTTGTTTTTAACGCCTTTGATGTCCTCAATACGCGCGAGATTTTCGCGTTCCTTGATTTCCATGAGCTTTGATTTGAGCATCTTCATCGCAGTTTCCTTGTTCTGGAGCTGACTGCGCTCGGTCTGACAGCCGACAACGATACCCGTCGGAAGATGTGTTATACGAATAGCCGAATCGGTCTTATTGATGTGCTGACCGCCTGCACCGGATGATCTGTGCGCGGTAACTTCAATGTCCTCATCACGGATTTCGATCTTGCCGTCATCCTCAAACTCGGGCATTACGTCAACCGATGCAAACGAGGTCTGTCTGCGTCCCGAAGCGTCAAACGGCGAGATACGCACAAGGCGGTGTACGCCTGCTTCACTTTTGAGGTAACCGTAAGCGTTTGTACCCTCAACCATAATGGTCGCACTCTTGATGCCCGCTTCTTCACCGTCCAGCCAATCGAGCAGCTTCACGTTAAAGCCGTGACGCTCACCCCAACGAGTGTACATACGGTAAAGCATAAGCGCCCAGTCCTGAGCCTCTGTACCGCCGGCACCGGGATGGAATGATACGATTGCGTTATTGCGGTCATATTCGCCCGAAAGCAGAACCTCGATGCGCTGACGTTCCTCCTCGGCAACAACCGCCGCCATTTCCTCCTCAACCTCGGGTACGATTGATTCATCATTTTCTTCGATACCCATTTCGGCAAGAGTTATAGCGTCCTCAAGACGGTTTTTGAGAGCTGTCCAAGCGTCAATCTTATCTTTTTTCTGCTTGATTTTCTGCAGCACCTTACTTGAATTTTCAGCGTCATTCCAGAAGTCGGGCTCGGTGGTTCTCGCCTCGTCTGCCTCAACCTCGGCTTTAAGCTGTTCAATACGCAGTGCCGATGCAAGCTCGTCAATATCGGCGCGCATATTCTGGAGCTTATATTTAGCATCCTCAAGTTGAATTATCACTGTATGCCTCCTGCTATTTGCTTTGCAAATATTTTTATTTCATTATTATTTCTATTATACCATAGCTTGGTACACTTTTTCAAGGGGATTTGTAATTTTACAGTTTATTTATATATTCGGGATAGATTAGATTGCGGCTTTATGCCCTCCTCAGTCTCGCAAGCTCGACAGCTCCCCCCGAGGGGAGCCTTTTGGTAAGATTTGTACCAAATTTATTGCTCAAATCTAACATCAAGCCTTCTCCGGTGGGAGAAGGTGTCGAGCAAAGCGAGACGGATGAGGCGTTCTTTGCGTAAACCGCTCAAGATATGAAGAGCTTCAACACGTGTTCAATGTGTCAAAAAGCGACCGTTCTCCTTTTTGTGCAAACGCTCACCGCTCACTCCACCATTTCATAAAACTTCTCAATTTCCGCGTCGTTACCGAAGTTACGTGATTTGAGCGTATTCGAGAGCTTGTCACAGAGCGACTCATCGGAAAGTAATTTTTTGATACCCTCGTAAATCGAATCGGAGTTGATCTCGCAGATCACGCCAAGCTCGCCGCCCTCAAGCTGTTCAGGCGCGGAAAGGTAATGCGACGCGAGTATCGGCTTATACATGATTTTCGCTTCCTCGACTGCAATCGGTTTACCCTCGTGACGTGACGGCTGTGCGTAAATGTCACAGTCGCGCAGGTACGAATAAGGATTCTGTGTCGTTCCGAGGAATATCATCATATCGGCAACGCCATTGTCAACAAGCAGCTCCGACATATACTTCTTATATTCAGGCTCACCGTCACCGAGCACGTACCAGCGCACATCAAAGCCGTCATCACGCAACCGCTTCAAGACGGGAACAACAAGGTCAAAGCCCTTGATTTCGCATATGCTTCCGATTGTCAGTATGCGTTTACCTGTGAAATGCGTATCGGGAAATGTATCGCCAACGAGCGCGAGATCCCAGATTTGCTTCGGGCTTGTGATATTCTCTATCATGACAATACGCTCGGCAAGCTCGGGAAACTTTTTCTTCAGGAAGTCATAACCCGACTTCGAAACGGTTACGACATTGTCACATTCCTTAAAGTACGGCAGATAAACCGAATCGTCACGCGGTGGAGTGTCATAATCGAAATGCAGCCACGAGATTTTCTTCTTCGCCTTGACCTTATCGCACATATAAAACATCGTGCGATCTCCCCAATAAGCGACGGCAACGTCATATTCATCTTTGATTTCGGGCATTTTCTGCATGAAATGAACCCACATTTTCGTTGCATGAGCCGCACGTTTCTCGCCCTTTGTGAAAAGCGTCTTTACAAAATACGGGAATATCTCGAAAAGTGACAGCGGATTTTCCTTGACAAAACAGTCGAACATCGTCTTCATTGCATTTTTCGCCGAAAGCAGGAACATATCGCCGTACTTTTCCATTATCTGCACCTTGACATTTGCAGGTATCTGGTCTAAAAGCAGGCCCTCTTTCTTGGCGAGGAGCAATGTCACGTCATATCGGTCCAAATCGAGGGCTGACAAAAAGCTGAGGAAGGATTTTTCCGTTCCGCGGCAGTCCATCGTTATGCCGATAACAAGCATTTTAGTTTTCAAAGCTCTCTGCCTCCTCGTATAATTCCATAAGCCGTTCTTCAACCTCTTGCTGTCGGGTGTAAAGCTCGTTCACCTTGACGTAATCGGTCTGTATCGACTCATCTGCAAGCTTCTCCCCAAGCTCCTCAAGCTCTTTTTCAAGCTTCGCCGTTTCCTCGGCGTTTTTCTTCATTCGTGTCTTTAATTTTCTCTGCTCGGACGCCTGCTCCTTGGCGCGAAGATACTGCTCCTTTGCCTCGGTCACGGTTTCGGTGACAGTCTCGGCGGTGGTGACATTCACTCTTGCTCGGTGAGCCTTATAATCCTCGTAGCTTCCGAAAAAGTCGAGAGCAGGCTTCGTTCCGAGGTCAAGCACACGTGTCGCAAGCTTCGAGATAAAGTAACGGTCATGCGAAACGGCGATTATTGTTCCGTCAAACTCGGCAAGTGCACCCTCAAGTGCTTCACGCGAACCTATGTCAAGATGGTTTGTCGGCTCATCGAGTATAAGCAGGTTCATCTTTGAAAGAATCAGCTTACAGAGCGTAAGTCTCGCTTTTTCGCCGCCCGAGAGGACGGAGACTTTTTTTTCAATATCGTCTCCCTTGAAAAGGAACAGCGCAAGTGCCGAGCGGATTTCGGTCTGCGTAAGTCCCTCGTAACAGTTCCAAAGCTCGTCAAGAACGGTATTGTCGGGATCGAGGTTCTGGTTTTCCTGATCGTAGTAACCGACGCTGACGTTATAGCCGTATTCAAAATCACCTGCATCGGCGGCGAGCTTGTCCGCGATTATTTTGATAAGCGTTGATTTACCGCATCCGTTCGGGCCTGCGATAAAGAGACGGTCACGCTTTTTCAAGAGGAAGGACACACCGTCGAAAAGCGGCTTGTTCGGGAATGCTTTTGCGAGGTTTTTGACCGTCAGAACATCGTTGCCGCTCTCGCCCGATTTTGTGAATGTGAGACGTATCTTTTCGGGCAGAGCCTCGGGACGGTCAAGCTTCACCATGCGGTCAAGCGCCTTTTGACGGCTCTCGGCGGCGATGATGTTTCGCTCACGGTTCCATCTGCGCTGCTGTTCAATATACGCCTCGATACGTGCAATTTCTTTTTGCTGATTTTTATACTGACGCTCACGTATCTCGCGGTTTTCCTGCTTTAATTTCACGAAACGCGAATAGTTTCCGTTATAGAGCTCAGCGTGAGTATTTTCAATTTCAAGTGTGCGGTTTGTGACCTTATCGAGGAACCAACGGTCATGCGAGATGACAAGGAGTGTACCTCTGTAAGTCGAGAGAAAATCCTCAAGCCATGCGAGCGTTTCGATATCGAGGTGGTTTGTCGGCTCGTCGAGCATGAGTATATCGGGTGAGGTTATAAGGAGTCTCGCGAGTGCAAGACGGGTTTTCTGTCCGCCCGAAAGTCCCGATATTTTGAGGTTGTGAAAGCGTTCATCGAAGCCGAGGTTTTTAAGTATACCCTTGCAGCGCGAACGGAATTCATATCCGCCGGCAGCCTTAAAGCGGTCTGCAAGCGAGGTATAAGACGAAATAAGCTCCGCATCTGCAGGAGTGATCTCAAGCTGCTTTTGCAGATATTCGAGGCGTTCCTCGTCCGCGATAAGCCCCGAGAATGAAGCGAGCATTTCCTCAAGGACGGTATTCTCGCCCTCGAGTCCGGTATTCTGTTCGAGCATACCGACGGTTTTATCCTTTGAGATAAAAACCGAGCCATTCGTCGGTGTATATTCGCCGCGTATGATTTTAAAGAGGGTTGATTTACCTGCACCGTTTACGCCGACGATGCCGAGCTTATCGCCCTCGTTAAGGCTGAAGGAAACTTTATTTAATATAACGTCCGTACCGAATTCAAGGCAGACGTCGGAAAGGCTGATAGCTGTCATTAATATTTACTCCGTAAAAATTGTTATAACATCTACATTGTACCATAAAAAAAGTGATATGTCAAATATTGTTTCGTTTCAATAAATCTCGGATAAGAAGCTTAAAGTGCGCGATTTCCTCATCGGTCAGTCCTGACACATCGATTTTACGACTTGAATCAAAATCAAGAAGATAATCGCAGGAAACCTTGAAATATTTAGCAATTTTTACGAGCATATCGATGGATGGCTGTACATTGTCGTTTTCCCAATTTGAGACACATTGCTTACTTACGCCAAGCTCATCTGCCAACTTCACCTGACTTATTCCATATGCACATCTGAGTTCTCTGATTCTTTCATTAAGCATTATGCATTGTCTCCTTTGACTATTATTACAATATAATTGTATCAAAATCCTTGACAATATAAAAATACTATAGTATACTAATTATGGACGGGCGTATAAGTTTTGTTCACGCATCCGCCCATCAGCAATAATAATAGGCTATATTATACCTGCAATATTTATTTGTGAAAGGAATATGTCACTTATGAAAAAAATCATTAAAAGAGTTATTTCAGTAATAATGGTGTTAACTTGCGTATTCGCACTTGCTGTAAGCACATCGGCCACGCAAAAATATGTAAATATGCATGGGCGTGCATCGTATACCTGTACAGTTGAAATGAAAAACGACATAAAAAATCAGTATTATAAATGGATATCTTTATATAATAGTGGAAATTATCCTGTGATTTTTAATGTTAAAGGTTATGGGTATTGTACGGCTGGCCCTAGGCAGCAAAAAGATATTCGGGTCGGTTATCAAAATAAGATTCTATCACAATATAAGGTGACGATTCAGCCGTTTGGTAGAGCATCAATACCCAATACCAACTGGGTTACTGTAAAAAGCAATTCTTGGGCACCCATAAAATAAGATAATTTTATTAAATACAACTCTCGCCAATTTATTATTGCTAATATGAATTGAAGGAGCTGAGCCTTTCGCTTAATTGCAAGCTTTTGACTCGGCTCCTTTTTCCTTCATCAAGCAAGTCATTGCCGCCAACTGCGTCGGTGGTTACAGCGACTGTTTTGTAACGCCCTCAGGGGAAATGCAGCAGGAGGTCATACTCCGTACCGAGCATGAGATATGAGATAATAAAAAAATCGACATACCGTGTTGACACATTCCTTCAAAAATGATATAATAACAATGTAATATATTTATTGCAAAGGAGTGTTTAACATGGATACTTTAAAGAAGCTCTTTCCGGTTTCATTCAAGCGTGCAGGAAGCGTTGCCGACTTTATCATAGGCTTGATCATTTATGCAGTGATTGCAATTGTTGCAGGTTTAATCATAGGTTTTGCAAGCTTACTTACAGGCTGGATTCCGGTGATCGGTGCAATTATCGGCTTGATCCTCCGCCTTGTAGGATCACTTGTTGAGCTGTATGTCCTCGCCGGCATCGTAATTCTGATACTTGTTTTCACAAAGGTACTTAAATAATCAAAAAGCTGTCCGTTATGTGCGGACAGTTCTTTTTATTGTCAACCGTAAAACAGCGGAATACCGCCATGAAGACGATAATATAATTATAACAAAACCACGAAAAGGAGATATTACCGGTGAAAAAACATCAAAAAACCGACACGATCCTACTCGCAATTTTACTTTTCGCAATCTCCGGCGGTATACTTGCATATAACATACACACCGTTAACAACGGAGAGCTTGCAGTGTCACTCCGCGATCTCGTTTACACCGTCACAGAAAACGGCAGTGCTATAAGCACATATACCGAGGCAAATCTCACAAAATACGACAGTATATACACCGCAGGAACCCCGATTGAATCGCCGACAGACACCGCCGTATCAAATGAGCTCCTTCCACCCATAGTAACACCACCGACCGAGTGAAAAAACTGCCTCGCGTTAAAATCGGCGCACCGACGGTAATTTTTGTCATTCTTCTGCTGCTCCTTGATAAAAGCTTACTGTCAGTGCTTGCCCTCGCTGCTGCACTTGTTCATGAACTTGGACATCTTGTAACAATGATGTTTCTCGGCGCAAAGGTGTCAGAAATCGAGATAACATTTTTTGGCGCAGAGATACGAACTCATTGCGTATCACAAAATCCATTAAAAAATATCGCAATATTTGCATCGGGTGCAGTCGCAAATATTCTCTCGGCAGTTATCGTTTATGCGCTTCCCGCCGCAACATTCGAAGCGTTATTTTTCGCAGGCGCATCACTTTCGCTCGCCGCAGTCAACCTTCTCCCGATACGAACACTTGATGGAGGATGTATTCTCGAATCGGCACTCGTGCCTATTATTCCCCAAAAAGCACCGTTGATAATCGATATCATCTCCGCATTCACGCTCGGCATACTCTGGCTCACAGCGGTATATCTGCTTCTTATCGCGAACGGCAACCTTTCGCTGATGCTTTTTTGTATGTACCTTTTCGCAACGCTGTTTTTTGAGAGATAACCCGTCATCAAATCTAACCTCAGCCGCTTGCGGCGTTTATTGCCTAAAGAAACAATGAAGTCACAGAGCCGCCGACGAAGCTGGCGGCGGACGAACGGTCACAGCTGACAAAGCGAATTGTGAGCCTGCGAACTGAGCGCGAACCGAGAGCTTGCCCTCATCCGTCTCACTGCGTTCGACACCTTCCCCAAGGGAAGGCTTTGAGCAACTCCGAGCCGGCAAAGAAGCAATGAAGCCACGGATGCCGGCGAAGCTGGCAGGATGAACGGTCACAGCAAACAAAGCGAATCCGGAGCCGTCAGGCGGAGTTGAGCGCGAATCGAGCG
>CAYSFT010000047.1:0-17747 GCA_964430755.1 uncultured Lachnospiraceae bacterium
CACTCTGTGAGCTTTGCGTTCATTAAAGTTTTTTGCCAGGCTTTTTTTCAAAAAAGCCGCGTTTCTCCTTATCCACCCAACATTATACCACAATATTACATCTTTGTCTACATTCAGCGTCTAATTCCCATCGAATCAAGCACTGCGGACTGCTTGTCACACATAACGCGCTCGTCCTCCTCGCTTGTTACATGATCATAGCCAAGCAGGTGAAGCACCGAGTGTACGGTTAAGAACGCCACCTCACGGGTATAGCTGTGACCGAGCTCCTTTGCCTGCTCTCGTGCACGCTCAAGCGAAATGACAATATCGCCGAGAATGATAGCCTCGTTGCCCATGTTGATGTCACAGTCACCGTCCTCGCTCATCATCGGGAACGAAAGCACGTCCGTCGCCGAATCAATATCACGGTGCTCACGGTTGATCTCACGTATACCATCATTGTCTGTGAACGTTACCGAAATCTCGGTTGAGCACTGAAAATCCTCATATGCAAGTGCCGAGTAGATCGCCGCCTTCACAAGACAGCGAAGCTCGCTCGTTACGTTTTCCTTATCCTGCTCGTTTGTGAAATGAATGTAATGTCTCATTGTTCATTGTCCTTTCTTAACTTGTATGTTTGTTTTGATACGCCGTCTCTCTGACGGCTCTTGTCGTAATTTTCATATGCGAGGATGATCTTCTGCACGAGTCTGTGGCGCACAACGTCACGCTCCGAGAAGCGGTGAATCGCAATGTCCTCAATACCCTCTAAAATCTTAACGGCTTCGGCAAGTCCGCTCTTTTTTCCGAAAGGCAGGTCGGTCTGCGTAAGGTCACCCGTAACAACCGCCTTTGAATTAAATCCGAGTCGCGTTAAAAACATCTTCATCTGCTCGGGAGTTGTGTTCTGCGCCTCGTCGAGAATGATGAACGAATCGTCAAGCGTGCGTCCGCGCATATAGGCAAGCGGTGCGATCTCGATTATTCCGCGCTCAACGTAACGCGCATATGCCTCGCTTCCGAGCATCTCGTAAAGCGCATCGTAAAGCGGACGAAGATACGGATCAATCTTATTCTGCAGGTCACCGGGCAGAAAACCGAGCTTCTCGCCAGCTTCAACCGCAGGACGGGTTAAAATGATCCTCTCAACCTGCTTTGATTTGAGCGCGGTCACAGCCATTGCAACCGCAAGGAAGGTCTTACCCGTGCCGGCAGGGCCTACACCCATAATAACCGTGTTTTTCTTTATCGCCTCAACATATTTCTTCTGACCGACAGTCTTTGCCTTAATCGGCTTGCCGCGTGTTGTCAGACAAATGGCGTCATCGTCAAGCTCCGAAAGCTCGTTTTTTCTGCCGTCGGAAACCATGTCGATAACATAGTCAACATTCTGCGAGGTCAGTGCGTTTCCGAGCTTGGTCATGCGTTTAAGGTAACCAAGCGCATCCGCGGCACGCTCAACCGCAGTAATATCAGCTCCGCTCACGCTCACTGCATCTCCCGCGGTGTTAATACTGTCACGAGCCTTTATCGCAACACCGAACGCACGCTCAAGCTTTTCAAGATTCACGTCAAGCTCACCGAAAAGCGCGGCAGTCTGCTCGGGCGAATCGGTAAGTATAATTTTTTCGGGCATTTTAATTTTCTCCTGTATTTTCAGTCGTATATATCGGAACCTCCGCGGCGATATCCCTCATCACCCTGAGTTCACATTCAATAACATAACTCCCATCGCGCACACCTGCATTTATCTCGCGCGACACAAGCTGACATCCGCTTGTCACGGAGGCACACTCATCGCGAAGCCTGCGATATGCCTCGGTGCGCGCTTCTTCTTCGGTGAGCGTCATCGGTATTTCTTCATATTCACGCCACACCGTTTCGTGCACTGTTATCGGAACCTCAACAGTCCCGAAAAAGCAGAGCTTTCTCTCTCTTTCTATTTTATCACATTTCTCGCTCAAATTCCCCGTGTTTGCGAAAAGTTTCATGGAAATTCCGAAAAAATTCAAATATTTTTCCGAAAACTCGCGTCCCGTCGGTACACGCTCGACCGTTTCAAGCGGAACTTCAATGTTAACGTCCCGTTTAACCTCCGCCATAACCGTGCCGCGCGCGTGCACAAGCCGCAGTCCGTGCTTCATTTCTTCAACGCCCGAGGCGATCAATTCCCCCTTGCGTACAAGATCACCCTCGCTGACAACTCTGCCGCCGCGAAGTATCTCCATATATTCGATAACGCCATCCTCTGCGGCAACGAGATTATAGGGCACATTATCATCGGGCACAGGCTCGTTTACAATCATCTCGCGTACCTCAACCGTGGCACGTGTGCCGCGCACATTAACGGCTATCCACGCAACATCGTCAGAGCCGAGCAAAAACTCATTGTGAAGCTTATCAAAATCAATCGACGGAATATATGCTCCAACGCCGCAGCCAAGCTCGTCAAGACGCGAAAGTATCTCTTTTTCTGTGATGCTTTCATTCCCGATGACATTTATATCCCAAATGAACTGCTCGGAAAGGAAGATCAGCGAAAAGAAAATAAATATACCAATCGGTATGCCGATGCGTTTTCTGTAACGTTCGAGAAAATATAAAAACCCTCTTGCTTTAACCCTGTCTGCAGAGATTCCGTGGGATGCGAAAATTTTCTCTATCGCCTTGCAGTCGGAATACTGCAGAGTAAACGTCAGCGCATCTCCGTCGCGCTTTATTTTTCCAAGGTTTGCGCCCGATGAGGTGAGAAGATCCGCCGCAAGATCAGTGCTTTCACTGACGCGGTAATCGCATGAGCCCATAAACCAATGAATGATTTTACTTATCATCGCCGCCCTCGCTCACATCGCCGTAGCGTATACAGTCGATCCTGCCGCAAACGGAAATCCGTCCGCCCGAAAAGCTGCGAAGCGTAAGTCCCTCTCCGCGAACGCTCACCGTACTGTCGCAAAGAGTCAGTATCACCTCATCGTCCGTATAGCTGACAAGTCCCTCACAGCCGCAGATTGAAGCCTCACGATTACCGGTAACTTCAACGCCCGAGCAACCCCCGAACGTCCCAACAGGTATATCAAAGTTCTCGCAAATGCGCTGTGATATCGTTTTTTTGGCTTTTTTATTCATATTACCTCTCCGAGTCTGCATAATCGTTAATACGGTAAAATAATATGAATCGGGAGCGGTGATTATTATAGTAAAATCGAAAAACACACCTATATATGCAGACGCCGTAAAGCATCTGTCGCCGGCTGTATATATTCTCCGGCTGCTTCTTTTGTTTCTCACGGGGTATTTTTTAAAGTCACCGTCACTTGCCGCCGAGTCGGTTAAGGGCGCACTGTCGGTCTGCGCTATGGGACTCATACCCTCGCTTTTCCCGTTCATCGTGCTTGTCAGTATGATAATATCCTCGGGACTTTCCGATAAAATATCAGATATCCTCGGCAAACCCATCGCATATATTTTCGGCGTTGACAAGGACTGCGCCTGCGCTATAATACTCGGTTGCCTCGGCGGTTTTCCCATAGGCGCTGTGTGTACCCGTGAGCTTTTTGCATCGGGTAAAATCGAAAAATCCACCGCCGAGCGTCTCATTTCATTCACGAATAACGCAAGTCCCGCATTCTGTATCGGCACTCTCGGACTCGCGCTTTTTTCAGATATCGGTTACGGTATACGTCTCTATTTCTGTCAGCTCACCGCCGCACTGATTATCGGTGCAGTACAGCGAAAGCCATATAAACCAAGCGCTCACACGCCGCCTGAACGAAGTACGCCGCCTATTTCCGATATGCTGACAGCCGCCGTCAGTGAGGCAGGCTTGACTATCTTAAAAATCTGCTCGTTCGCAGTATTTTTTGCCGTCGTCGGCGATGCGCTTGCAGCCGTGCTCTCGCGCTTTTTCGGCGAGCTTGCAGCCGCACTGTCTACCGCTTTCTGTGAGCTGACTCTGGCAGGACGCCGCGCGGCTTTCCTTGAGGTGAAAACGGCACGCCTCATCGTCGCATTCGCCGTCGGATGGTCGGGTATATCGGTTCATATGCAGTGTGCTTCGGTGCTGTCGGGAAGCGGCATCGGCATGAAACGGTATTATATATCCAAGCTGTGTCAGGGCGTTATATGCACGCTTATGATGCTTGTTTTCGTCTGAATCAATCGAAGGCATAGCGGAAAAATTTTGAGCCGCGCTTTGTTATAACCGACTGACCGATGAGGGTTATTCCAACCGTTTCGAGAAAATCACCGATATACTGCATCGCCAGCATATCCTGCTTTGAAAGTCCCGGTTTTTTCTGGTTCGGATGATAATGCGCAAAAACAACACGCCTTGCCGCATGACGGCCTGCAAACAACGTAACGTCTCCGGCATCCACCTTGGCGCGTGCTGCTTCACCCTCGGCAAGACGTTCAGCAATTATCGCAAAATCCATTTCGTCCAGCGACAATGCCCAAACGGTTTCTTCCTTTGCCTCTTCCGCCAGCATCCGAAACACTTCTTCAAAATATAAATTCGGAACCACTATTAAATTGACGTTTGTGCACAATGTGTGTATATGCCCGATAAGCTTTATAAGTGCCGCCGCATCATACGTCATACCGTCAGTTTTGAGCAGAGTATTCTTTTCGGCAAAGAAACATTCGGCAACCGGATCAAAGCGCGAAGCAATACCGTCCGTCACCGCACGTATGTCCGTACCGCCGCTGACATAAGATAAAAGAGACATAAGCAAAAGTGATGCACTGTCAGCTCTTAATGACTGCGGCACGGCTGTATTCGATTTTCCGATATGCCCCTTACAAGCCACAGTATCACCTCTTTTTTAACACAACTATGATAAAAAGCCGTTCCGATTCTCACCGGGACAGCTTTTTTATATTCTGGCAGACACCCGGAAGCACCGTAAAATCAATACTTATCTGACTGTATTAATTATACCGCATCCGGAAGAATATGTCAATATCGAAATCGAATATAGACATTCATGCCCGTTTTGTCTTATGCCTTCACCGAGGCATCACGCGACGCCTTTTCATACTGCATCATATAGAGCCCATAGTAACGTCCGCGACGTTCAAGCAGCTCATGGTGACTTCCCTGTTCAACTATCTCACCGTGAGAAAGAACGATGATATTATCCGCGTGCTGCACTGTTGAAAGACGGTGAGCAACGACAAGCATTGTTCCGATATTCATCATTTTTTCGAGCGAATCCTGAATGAGCAGCTCGGTTTCGGTGTCGATGTTGGCGGTTGCCTCGTCGAGTATCATCAGGGCAGGCTTGTGGATTATCGTTCTGGCAAAGGAGAGAAGCTGACGCTGACCTGCGGAGAAGTTGTTTCCGCGCTCACGCACCTCCTCGTCAAGACCGCCTGCAAGCTTTGAGATAAACTTGTCCGCGTTAACGTAACGGCAGGCTTCCATAACCTCCCTGTCGGATATGCCCTCGCTTCGAAGCAAAATGTTACTGCGAATTGTTCCCGAAAAGAGGAAAACATCCTGCAGCATCTGACCGAAATGCCTTCGCAGAGAGGAGATCTTTATCTTTTTGATGTCGATACCGTCAATGAGTATCTGTCCCTTTTGAATGTCGTAGTTGCGGCAGATGAGCGAGAGTATCGTTGTTTTGCCCGAGCCTGTCGAGCCGACGAACGCCACGGTCTGTTTTGCCCTAACCTTAAACGAAACGCCGCGCAGCACCCATTCATCCGGAACATACGAGAACCACACGTCGCGAAATTCAATATTGCCCTCAACATTCTCAAGCTCAACAGCATCCGGCTCGTCAACAACATCGGGCGTGATATCAAAGATCGTGAATATCTTCTCCGCCGAGGCGAACGCCGACTGCAGCCAGTTAAACTGCTCGGCAAGACTCTGGATCGGGTTAAAGAACTTTGAAATATAAAGATAGAACGACACAAGAACGCCGCTGTCAATAGTCTGACCGAGAAATTCGACATCCTTTATATATCCGCGGCCGCCGAGATAGAGAAGACAGAGAACCGAGGAGATATAAAGCATATAAACGAGCGGACGGAAGATACCGAAAACGAATATCTGCGCGCGCTTCGCCTTGCCGAGCGAATTGTTTTTCGCATCAAACTCCGCTTTTTTGTGTGCTTCACGGTTGAAGATCTGTATTATCTTCATGCCCGAAAGGTTCTCGGAAAGGAAGGTGTTTATATCGGTCGTACCATCCTTGACCTTGCGGTAAGCCTTGCGCGAGAACTTACGGAATATGATCGTAAACAGCACAATAAACGGCACAAAGCAGAGCACCATCAGCGTGAGCTGATAGTTAAGGCAGAGCATCGCCGCAAGAACACCGATGATGACAAAGCAGTTTTTAACGAGGTTGACAATGATATTCGTGAACATCATCGAAATTGCGTTGGTGTCGTTTGTAACGCGGGTTACAAGCTTTCCGACAGGATGCTCGGTGAGCTGTGCATGAGAAAGGCTCTCAATGTGAACAAAGAGATCCTCACGAATCTTCGAAACGATACGCTGTCCCGTTCTCTGGAGCACGATAGCCTGAATATACGAGCAAATGAGCGAAACGATCAGTATGCCGCCGTAAATGGCAACCATCGAAAAGAGCCGCGACATCGGGAAATCGTCCTTTATCATTTCCTCGATCCGTCCGACAAGGAACGGAGAAACAACATCGTAAGCAATTGAGAAAAGCATCACTAAAAGCACGACAAGGAAGCTCTTCACGTGCGGCTTTGCATAAACGAGCAGACGCTTTGTTATTTCCGAATCTTTCATATAACGGTCAAAGCCGATTGCTTCCTTGCGGTCCTTGATTGAAAGATAAGCGATGACGAACACGATCGACAAAACTCCGATTATCGCGCCGACAACAAGAAGCGGATAAAACTCGGTCATTTCGCGTCACCTCCCATATCGGAATCCTCGGCATCGTCAAGACGCTGAAGCAGAGCCGTTTCGC
Organism: uncultured Lachnospiraceae bacterium; assembly: GCA_964430755.1. Lineage (GTDB taxonomy): Bacteria > Bacillota > Clostridia > Oscillospirales > CAG-272 > Flemingiibacterium. The sequence continues at coordinate 6,942 of CAYSFT010000047.1, forward strand.
GGTAATCCTCACAGCGCTCATAAAGCTCACTGTGCGTTCCGACATCGACGATCTTACCGTCGTCAATAAATATGATCTTGTCCATGCCCTCAACCGTGGAAATACGGTGTGCGATAAGAATGGTGGTCTTGCCGCGGCGCACAGAGCGCAGATTGTCGAGTATGACCTTTTCAGTTTTAACGTCAACCGCCGAAACCGAGTCGTCAAGTATCAGCATCGCCGCATCCTTCATCAGCGCACGTGCAATTGATATACGCTGCTTCTGTCCGCCCGAAACGGTTACGCCGCGCTCACCGAGTACAGTTTCATAGCCCTCTGTGAAATCGGCGATATTATCGTGTACGTCCGCCATTTTTGCTGCGAATTCAACGTCCTCTGTGCTGCCGTCATCAAGTGCAAACGAGATATTGTTTTTAATGGTATCGCTGAAAAGGAAGTTGTCCTGCGGAACGTACGCCGCGTATTTGCGAACTGTGTGAATCGGGATGGAATTGATATCGCGTCCGTCAAGGAAAACAGTTCCGTCGGGGACGTTATACGTGCGAAGAATGAGATCGACGAGCGTTGTCTTTCCGGAGCCGGTTTTTCCGATGATACCGACGTTTTCGCCTGCGTTTATCTTGAACGAAACACAGGACAGCGCATCATAGTCGCCGTCGGGATAACGGAAGGTGAGATTTTTAAATTCAATGTCACCGCGAAGCGCTTCACCCTCGGTTACGTCCTCACGGTCTGCAACGTCAGGCGTTGCATCAAGCAGCTCGCCGATACGCTTCAGCGAGGCTTTACCTCGTGAGTTCATTTCAATAAGCTGTGATATTGCCATAACCGGCCAGATTATCGACGTGAAATAGCTGATGAACTCAACGAGCTGACCTGCGCTGAAAACATCCTCGTGAACGAGATATCCGCCATAGCAGAGTATAACGCAGACAACCGACTCGACAAACAGCGTAACGCTTATATTGAGAAGCGTTGACATCTTGGTGTATTCAACGTTTGCTTCCTCGTTTTTCTTATTAAGGTGACGGAAAGCGAGCAGCTCGGCAAACTCCTTAACAAATGCCTTGACAACGGCAATACCCGAGAAGCTCTCCTGCGAAAAATCCGAAAGATCGGAGAACGCCGCCTGACGCACCTCCCATTTTTTCATCATGTATTTGCCGACAACCGTTCCGACAACGAGTAAAAGCACCATCGGGATGAGCGTAAGTCCGGTCAGGAGCAGATTCATGCGTGCCATTTTGAATATGGCGAGCAGGCCGAGAAGCAGTGCATCAAAGAACATGAGAACGCCCGAGCCGAAGCAGTCCTGAACCGTTTCGAGATCGTTTGTGAAAAGCGACATCATGTTTCCAACCTTGTTCACCTGATAATACTGCTGGGAAAGGTCCTTGCAGCGGTCAAACATTCTTGCGCGAAGATCGGTTTCAACCTTGATTCCGGCGCCGAAAAAGCAGATGCGCCAAAGGAAACGTCCGATAACCATCGCAAGAATGACACCGAGCAGCGGCAGACAAATGCGATCAAGCAGAAAATCCATATCGAACGGCAGAAGCTCTCCGCCGACCTCGACCGAACCCTCGTTTATACCGTTCACGACCATCCTGTAAAGCTCGGGAGTTACCAGCTGAAAATAGTCAACGATAACGAGCGCGAGTATACCGAGAAGCAGTGTCGGCATATATTTTAAATAATAGCGGTTTATATGTTTACCGAAAAGCAATAAATCCGCCTCCTTATCCTGAATAATATACGTGTTTTTACAGTATAGCATATTTTTGTCTAAAAATCAAGTGTATACACTATAATAATATCGTGCAAATAACAGTTGCAAAAAAATAAAATTTGTGGTATAATGAAGATTGTGGTATATCAGAATGACACATTAAGGAGAAAAAATGCTTACCGAAAAACAAAAAGCTCCCGAATTCACGCTTACGGATAAGGACGGCAATAAGGTCAGCCTCGCGGATTTTCGCGGTAAACGGGTCGTGCTTTATTTCTATCCCAAGGATAACACCACAGGATGCTCAAAGCAGGCATCACTTTTCGCCGAGCTTAACAACAAAATTGAGGCTCTCGGAGCAGTTATCATCGGAGTCAGCAAGGATTCCGAAGCATCCCACCGTAAATTCGCAGAGAAATATTCCCTGCCGTTCACACTTCTTTCCGATCCCGAGCGTACAGCAATAGAGGCTTACGGCGTCTGGCAGGAGAAAAAGATGTGCGGCAAGGTTGGCATGGGCGTTGTCCGCTCAACCTTTATAATCGACGGGGACGGCAACCTCGAAAAAACCATGTATAACGTCAAGTCAGACAAAAACCCGGCAGAGGTTCTTGGCTTTCTTGAAGCAAATAAATAACACTGAAATTTCAGTAAAAACAGAAGGGGAAAATAAAAAATGAAAAAAGCAGTAATGTACGGAGCCGGCAACATCGGACGCGGATTTATCGCGCAGCTCTTCTCGAAATCGGGCTATGAAACGGCTCTCATCGACGTAAACAAAACCGTCGTTGAAAAATTGAACACAGATAAATGCTATCCCGTTAAGGTAGTAAGCGCAGAGGGCGTTTACGAGGAAACTGTCACAAACGTATACGGCGTTGACGGAACAAGCATCGACGCTGTTGCAGACGAGATCGCGAAAGCTGACGTTATGGCAACCGCAGTCGGCGTTAACATTCTCCCGAGAATCGCAGGCAACATTGCAGAGGGTGTACGCCGCCGTTTTGCAAAGACTGACGCTCCTCTTAACATCATCATCTGCGAAAACCTCATCGAGGCTGACAAATATCTCGCATCACTCATCAAGGAAAAATTAACCGAGGACGAAATCAAGCTCTTTGACGAGCGCATCGGTCTTGTTGAAGCGTCGATCGGACGTATGGTTCCGATCATGTCCGAGCAGATGCAGGAGGGTAACATTCTCAAGGTTTGGGTTGAGCCTTACTGTGAGCTTCCGGTTGATAAGAACGGCTTCAAGGGCGACATTCCGTTTGTCGTTAATATGATTCCTTTCTCACCGTTTGAATATTTCATTCAGAAAAAGCTCTTTTTACATAACATGGGTCACGCCGCAACTGCATATTACGGTATGCTTGCAGGCAAAAACGAGATCGCTGAGGCAATTGCAGTGCCCTCTATCTATAAAAAGGTACGCGCGGCAATGCTCGAATCCGCAGCAGCACTTTCGGCTGAACACGGGGTTCACTATGATGACGTTCTCGCGGCAACAGAAGATCTCTTAAAGCGTTTCGCAAATCCTCACTTGCATGACACCGTAACCCGTGTCGGACGTGACGTACTGCGTAAGCTTGCAAAGGGCGACCGTCTCATCGGTGCGGCACTTCTCTGCGAAAAGCACGGACTTGCAAACACAAATATTCTCCGCATTGCATCCGCAGCAACTCTCTTCCCTGCTGAAACCGACGAATTTGCGGCAAAGCTCCAGGAAATGATCAAGGCTGACGGTATAACCAAGGCTCTCACAAGCGTCACCGACCTTGAAGCAGGCTCGCCTATGATAAAGTCCATCGTTACCATGAGAAGAAATATGATGTAATCGGGAGAAGCTGTGTCAATGATGAAGCGTATATTATCTTTAATTCTTGCGTTTTCACTCATTTTTTCGATGCTGATTTCCTCTGTCTTGGCTGAACACGCACACTGTTCCCACGACGGCAGCACTATTCATGTTGACCTTTCGGGAAACACCGTAACAGTATCGGGAAAGCTCAGCTACGACGGACTCAATACGATCTGGCTGCGCTGCGGCGACACGAGCTATATAGATCTGCCGTACAGTAAGCTCATTCACGTCGAGTCGGGAGAATATTTCTCGGTGAGTCTCGATATTTCACAGCTCACAAAGGGATCCGACCTTCGCGTCCTTTATAAAACGGATGGTATGACAAATTATTATTATCATCACTACAACACCGTTTATAAATTAACGCCCACCGCTCACGGCTGGACGCTGACAACCGCCAAGCTCATAGATGACGGACACGCAGACGAATTTAAGCCCTTCCTTGATATGTTCACCTCAAATGCCGCCGCAACAAATAAGCCGGCAGATTTGCCCGGTGAGGTTACGTCGATCACCACGTCCCCCGATGAGCATAACTCGGTAACAGTCAGTATAAACGGCAGCACAGCAACGATCTCGGGTGAGCTTCAGTATGAAAACCTCACCGCAATATGGTGTCGTATGTCAGGCTCCACATATATAGGCAGACCTGACAGCAAGGTGGTTAATGTCTCCTCGGGCGAGCATTTCACCGTAGAGCTTGACCTGTCAAATGTCTCAAAAGAAACGTATATAGAGCTCGGATGTGCCGCAAACGGTGAAAATACATATTGGGATGTTTTCCCGGATCATTTCCGTATCAAGCCCGAAAACGGCGGATGGGTGCTCCGTACAGCACCGGCGGCAGACCACAATCTGACGCTCCAGAACGAATGGATAAACCTCGCGGATACCTTTGATGCGCCGATCAGCGATGCCGTAAAAAAGCAGTCCGATGAGATCTGCCGCGGTATAACGAACGATTACGAAAAGCTCTGGGCACTTCATAAATGGGTTGCCGAGAATATCTATTATGACTGGGATGATTATTACGACACCAAGTCAGGTGAATATGATCCGGACAGCGTACTTAAGAAGCGCGCAACCATATGTCAGGGTTATTCCGAGCTGCTTGAAGCCATGATCGAGGCACAGGGCATCCCCGCTATTATCACCAAAACATATGCGGCAGGAGTCAGCAGCAACCTCGATTTCTGGCAGATGAAAGAGCTCCCCGATGACACAAACCATGCGCACGTTGAAGCCTTTGTTAATAAAAGATGGGTTACAATGGACGCAACGTGGGATTCGAAAAATGTTTACTCGAACGGTAAATACGAAACACACCTGCCCACGTCATACGAATATTTCGATCCGACGCCCGAGGATTTCGCATACGACCATATCATCGTCACCCGTGCATACGAGGAGGATATAAGCGATATCCCGGCAAGCTGGGCGGCAGGAGAGATTCTTGACGCAATGGACCAGCATCTCGTTCCCGATTCGCTTCAGAAGGATTACGCGCTCAACATAACCCGTGCGGAATTTTCAAAGCTTATCGTCAAGCTTCTGCGCGAAAAGAACATAAAAATCCCGACAAATTCGGGCGTCACCTTCTCTGATACAAACGATCCCGATGTACTCGCGGCGGCTGCGGCAGGTATAGTTCTCGGTTCAGACGGCAAGTTTAACCCGAATAATTATATCACACGTCAGGAAGCGGCAACCATGCTCTCCCGTGCGGCAGATGCACTTGGCATAACGTCCGGCGAGGCAGTAAGCTTCAATGACATAAATACGGCGGCAGACTGGGCGGTTGACTATATAGGTAAGGTTTCCTCAATCGTTTCCAAAGACGGTAAACGAGTAATGGGCGGAAGCGACAACTGTTTCGATCCTCTCGGAAGCTATACAAGACAGCAGGCGATCCTCACCGTCGTAAGGCTCGCAAACTGTGAATAATCCACCATAATAATTAACCGGTATCACTTCATTTCGAGGTGGTACCGATTTCTATATAACGAATCTCAATTATTTTTCTCTTAAATAGTGACAAATCGAAAAATATCTGCTATAATAAATGTAGAATTTCAAAAAATCACTACCAAGGAGAATAAAATGTATCAGAAGGATATTCACAAGGTCTGGCTCGGTACGGGCAGTGAGCGCGTATATCTTGAACCGTGTATGGCAAACCGTCACGGACTCATCGCAGGCGCAACGGGTACCGGTAAAACCGTAACGCTCAAGGTGCTTGCGGAATCGTTTTCCGATATGGGAGTACCCGTTTTTGTTGCGGACATCAAGGGCGATCTTTCGGGAATGTGTGCGCCCGGCTCGGAGAATAAACACATCCGCCGCAGTATCGACACGATGGGTATAACCGATTTTGGTTACACCTCATATCCCGTGCAGTTCTGGGACGTTTACGGCAAGCAGGGACTTCCCGTGCGAACCACCGTTTCCGAAATGGGTCCCGAGCTTCTCTCAAGACTCCTCGGACTCAATGAAACACAAAGCGGCGTTCTGCGTATAGTGTTCCGCATCGCAGACGACAAGGAGCTGCTTTTAATCGATCTCAAGGATCTGCGCGCAATGCTGCAGTTTGTCGGCGATAACGCAGGAGAATATAAGCTGACGTACGGCAATATTTCTTCTCAGTCGATCGGTGCGATACAGCGTTCTCTTTTAACGCTTGAGGATGAAGGCGGCGAGATATTCTTCGGTGAGCCCTCTCTCGAGCTTGCAGACTGGGTTGACTGGGCAGAGGACGGACGCGGCGTGATGAATATCCTCGAATGCTCGGAGCTTTTTAAACATCCGCTTCTTTACGGAACATTCCTTCTCTGGATGCTCTCCGAGATATACGAAATGCTTCCCGAGGCAGGCGACCTTGAAAAGCCCAAGCTTGCGTTTTTCTTCGACGAAGCACATCTGCTTTTCGATGACGCTCCAAAGGCACTGATTGAAAAGGTTGAGCAGGTGGCACGTCTGATACGCTCAAAGGGCGTCAGCGTTTGGTTTATAACGCAGAATCCGACTGATATCCCCGAAAGCGTTCTCGGTCAGATCGGCAACCGCGTACAGCACGCACTCAGAGCGTACACGCCGAACGATCAGAAGGCACTTAACGCCGCCGCAAAATCGTTCCGTACCAATAAGGATTTCGACACGGCAGAAGCGATACAGGCGCTCGGCGTTGGTGAAGCACTCATTTCGGTGCTTGACGAAAACGGTGTTCCGAGCATTGTACAGCGCGCAAACATTCTGCCGCCGAAAAGCAGCATGAATGCGGTCGATGCTGTACTTTTGCAGAGTGTTGTACTCGCAAGCACGCTCCGTGATAAATACGGCGCAGAGCAGGACCGCGAATCGGCATATGAGACCTTGTCCGAGCAGCGTGAAGCCGAAGAAAAGGCGGCTGCAGAGGCAGAAGAAAAGGCGGCAAAGGAAAAGGCTGAAAAAGCCAAGGAAAAAGCCGCAAAAAAATCAAGCGGACGAAAGAAGACCTCGGTTTTCGAAAAAGCGGTTTCAAGCACGGCAAATACAATCGGACGCGAAATCGGCAAAAAGATCGTCCGCGGAATATTCGGCTCATTTTTCAAATAAGCTTAAACCGTCCTGAGGGGTTGCGTTTCGGGACGGTTTTTGTATTTTTCCTTGACATTATGAGAATACGGTGATATACTAAATGTATATTTTACCGCAAAGGAGACTTGACGCACATGAAAAGATTTATCTCATTTATTCTCACTGCAATACTCGTTATAACACTGGCAAGCAGCACTGCTCTGCCAATTTCTGCCGATTTTAAGTATCCGTCTGCATATTGGCCGCTTCATAACTCGTGGACAACGGCGATGGAAGCTCAGGATTCAAATAAGATACTCACCCTCGCAACACAGATATACGATCTTCTGATGCCGCTCGGATACTGTCAGGACGTTTGCTATAACCTCGGTCCGAAGACCGGACGTGCTTCGTGGATATGTGAGGGCAAGGGCGATATCGACGGAGCGATTATGTGGCTTGAGCGTTACATTTCGATCTGCAAGTGGCTCGATCAGAATGTTACAAGCTATAAGGACACTATCCTCAACGCCGAGGCAAGAATGTATTATCTGAAAGCAGCCGCAGATCCAAGTATATACGCGCTCACAAGTGCGTCAGGCAATAATTACCCCGGAACCGGTGCGCTAACCTCCGGAACATTTTACGGCTCATCTCTCGGCGGCACGTTCGGCAGTGACTCCTCCGCACTTGTATATATCAACTTCCGCGACGGTTACAGCGTTGATTATTGGCTTAGTTATTATAAAAGCACCTCCGAGCAGTTTAATCATGCAGTAAACAACGGAGGCATCATCGAGCTCGCATGGAACTTCTCTCCCGAGGGTAATGCAGGATGTAATGTTGTACTCGACTCCGCTTCCGATTCATATATCTCCGAGGGCCTTGCAAGTATGTCGTCACTCGGTGCAACCGTACTTCTGCGTATCGGAGCAGAAATGAACAACTGGAGCGACTGCGACCCGAATACATACATTAGTGCATACCGTAAAATAGCAACCGCGGCAAGAGCTTACAGCAACATCAAGTTAGTGTTCTCGCCGGATAACGTCAGCAACCGTAACCGCAATTTCGCCGATTTCTATCCGGGTGATAACTATGTTGACTGGATCGGCGTTTCAACCTATCATAACAGCAACTACGCAAGCTATAACGGCGGCACCGTCGGCTTCGGCTTCGCTCTGACCAATTACGATAACGATGCATATTACGGCATGGGTATATACGACAGCGATCCGCTTGTAATAATCCGTCCCATCGCCGATTTTGCGGCAAAACACAATAAGCCGATGATGATAAGCGAATGTGGATTTGCTTACCGCAACCAATCGGGTGCAGATACGACTTCATTCTCGCTCGATCAGCTGACAAAGTTTTATTCGTATGTCAACATGATCTATCCGCAAATTAAGGCAGTGTACTATTTTGACAACACATTGAGCGACGGAAACGCATACCGTCTTGCAGATAATTCCACAGTAAATCAGACTTACCGCTCTGTAATCGCCGAGAACGACTCGTATCTTAACGCAGGTCAAGCCTCGGCAATGACATGGCACGAGCTTTCTGAGCTTAAAACTGCACAAAACGGTTCACCTCGCATCGCGACCTATGCCAGCTTTCCAGGAACGGCACAAACAAGCGTTACATATTATATTGACGGCAAGGCTGTAACAACGCTTAACAAAGCACCGTATTACTACACCCTCAACATCTCCGGCATGACTTCGGGCGAGCATACCGTCCACGCGACGGCAAAATCGGGACAGTTCACACGCACAACCGAAACATATACGATAAATGTTTCGGGCGGACAGTGGAATTGGGTTCCGACAAAAGCACCCGAAATCACGGCTGCTCCCGTAACGACCGCACCGCCTGAAACAACAGCGGCACCGGTTACAACCAAAGCACCTGAAACGACTAAAGCTCCCGAAACGGTAACTGTCCCCGAAACCACAGCAGCACCTGAAACGACAGAGCTTCCCGAAACAACCGGTGAGGTGGATACAACCGACATCGCTGACACAACCGAAGCTATTACGGATACAGTGATCGACACGACCACAGCCGAAGAAATCGTCACCGAGGCTAATGTCACCATCGAAGACACCGTTGCCGAGGACACCGACACCATGTCGGATGAAAACGAGGTCATCCCCGAAACCACCGCGAACAATAATAGCGACAAAGACGGTGTAAACCCAATTGTGATCACTGCAATCGCGGCGGCGGTTGTCGTTGTTCTTGCCATCCTTATCGCAGTTACAAAGAAAAAGAAATAATTAAGGTAAAGCGAGGCGTTAAAGCTTCGCTTTTTTATTTGAATATACGCCATTATACGTCATTTTTTTGCAATAATTGTAAATAAACTGTTGACAAAGAAGGCCGAATGTGATATAGTTATATATAGTAATGTCCAACAAGCGCAAAACTCAAAATCACTATTTTTTTGGAGGTAAAATCAAATGAAACTCATCTACGGCGTTAAGGACAAACCGAAATTCGGTCAGTTAATCGTCTTCGCAATCCAACAGCTGCTTGCTATTATGGCGGCAACAATCGCAGTTCCGGCGATAGTCGGAAACGGCATGACTGCTTCGGCGGCTCTCTTTGGTGCCGGTGCAGGTACTCTCGTTTATCAGCTCTTCACTAAATTCAGAAGCCCTGTATTCCTTGGCTCATCGTTCGCATTTATCGGCTCTATGGTTGCAGCATTTGCAGGCGCAGCTTCAATGTCGCTCGGTTATCTCGGTCTTTTGATCGGTGCCGCTTTTGCAGGTCTTGTTTATGTCATCATTGCCATCGTTGTTAAATTTGCAGGCGTTAAATGGATAAACAAGCTTATGCCTCCTGTTGTAATCGGCCCGACAGTTGCTCTTATCGGTCTTTCGCTCGCAGGTGCGGCTGTTAAGGACGTTTTCTCTTACGGACCTCAGGATGCAAACGGCTCGTTTGTTATGAGCACAAATATCTGGGTATCCTTTATCTGCGCGATGGTAACTCTCGTTGTAGTTATCATCTCCTCGGTTTACGGCAAGAAGATGGTAAAGCTCATTCCTTTTATTATCGGTATTCTCGCAGGCTATGCAGTAGGTCTTGTTTTCACCCTCATCGGCATGGCAACAAACAATCCCGAGCTTATCATCATTGACTTTGCTCCCTTTAAGGCACTTGTCGCAGACGGCGTTAACCTCTCAACATTCGTCGCAGTTCCCAAGTTCACATTCCTTGAGGCAATCAAGGGTGCTGACTCCTTTGAATGGTCGTATGTTGCAACGATTGCTGTTGCATATGTACCCGTTGCATTCGTTGTATTCGCAGAGCACATCGCTGACCACAAGAACCTCTCCTCCATCATCGAGAGCGATCTTCTTGAAGAACCCGGCCTGCACCGCACTCTTCTCGGTGACGGTATCGGTTCTATTGTCGGCGCAATCTTCGGCGGCTGCCCCAACACCACATACGGTGAGTCCGTAGGATGCGTTGCAATTACCAAAAACGCTTCGGTTGTCACCATCACAGCAACTGCAATTATGACCGTCCTCGTTTCGTTCATCTCGCCCTTCGTTGCATTCCTTGATTCCATTCCCGGATGCGTAATGGGCGGCGTTTGCATCACGCTTTACGGCTTCATCGCAGTTTCCGGTCTCAAGATGAT
>CAYSFT010000048.1:0-17361 GCA_964430755.1 uncultured Lachnospiraceae bacterium
AAAATTGCTGCTGCATCAGCGGTGATATCGGCGCTTACCTTTGCGATTTCGTTAACTCCGATAATTTACGGCGCATATTCGCTTGTCGGCGTGCTTATAACGCTCGCGCTTGCCCTTGGCGCGTGTCTTTTTGCAGTCATGATCAAAAAAGGACAACCGTAAGGTTGCCCATAAATCGTATACGAGGTGAAAACAATGCTGAAGGAATTATTTTATAATACGCGAACCTGCCGCACATTCGATGAGAGCCGCGCTGTTTCATATGAGGAGCTTTGTGACATGGTGGACTGCGCACGTCTCACACCCTCATCGGCGAACATTCAGCCGCTTTCTTACCGTCTCGTTTATGAAAAAGGTGAGAGGGAAAAGCTTCAGTCGCTGACTAAATGGGCAGGGGCACTTCCCGAGTTTGAGCTTCCACCGCTCGGACACCGACCGACTGCGTTTATCGTTATCTGCCAGGATACCGATAAGTTTGGCGATGCTTCAAAATTCAAGGTGGACGTTGGCATATGTGCGCTTGCGATATATATGCGTGCCGCAGAAATGGGACTTGCCGGCTGCATGATAGGCTCGTTTGACAAAGACGGTGTCAGCGAGGTTTTATCGCTTCCCGAAAATACAGTGCCGCTGCTTATAGTTGCGCTCGGAAAAGCGGATGAAACACGTGAGATTACTTCACTGAAAGATGGACAGACGAAATATTACCGCGAGAGGGGAGTACATTTTGTTCCCAAGCGTGAGCTTGACGATATCCTCATTTAAGAAAAATCAAACTCTATCTGAATATCCTCCGGAGGTTCATCCCAAAGGTTGATGATTTTTCTGCCGAGCTTGCGTGCATATTTGACTGTTGAAAGCGTTCCTCCTGTACTTGGAATTTCAGGCTCGTCTTCCCAATAGCAAACACAATATTTGCTTGCATCAACCATCGCGCGATTTCTCATGTGCATAACTCCGCCGTGATAGTGGTCACTGAGAATCTCAACGCTGTCGGCACGTCTTCGTATCTCTTTATAAATTTCAATATCACGATTGCTCCATCCTTTGCACTGATTCTGACAGGGCAGTATAAGGTGGAGCTTTACTGCGCTTTGCGATTCTTTATATTTTAAAATCGAGAGTGCGGCAATTGTGTCAAAGCCAAGTGCGCCGCCCGTATAGAAATGTTCAATACCGTGTTCGACGAGGTAACTGATTTCAAGGTTCAGCCTCTCGATAAGCTTTGTGAGATTTCCGGACGATATTTTTCTATGCCCGGTGAAGCAGCAGGATTTGTCAAGATTTACTGTCATATGCCCTCCAAACAAATGTTCTGAAAATATTATATCATAGAAAAATATGTTTGTAAAGGGGTATTCTAAAAAAAGTTATAATAATTTCAGCCTCCCTGCGATTTTTAACAGAAAGGCTGAGTTTTCATTTATATGACATCAATTGCATAACCGAGCGCGAAAGAATATATTGCAACGCGAGAAACACGGCGGCTGCTTACCTTTTCGCAGGCGGCTTTATAATATGAGAGCTGCAGGCGGTGACGTTCAAGCAGCATTACTTCGGCTTCACTCCCGTCAAGCTCGGGGGGAATATAATCGGTTTTATAGTCGATTATCGTTAATGTGCCATCGGGATTTTCGTAAAAACAGTCGATAACGCCCTGAACGAGTATGCTTTCATCACGCAGTTCATTCGCAAGGGAAGCGTCAGAGGTGAAATCCGATGCCGGAAGCTTGACATTGAATCTGTGCTCACGCCACACTTTCGGCGATGCGGTAATCTCTTTAAAGGTTTCGCCGACGAAGAATCTTGCAATACCGCGCACGTTTATGAGCGATGCTGCGCGTCCTGTTATGAATTTTTCGTTTGCAAGACGTGATGCTTCATCTTCGATTATTTCTGCAAGATCGTCCGCAGGGACACTGAAGCGTGAAAAATCGCAGAACTGCATAAACAGATGCGTTGCTGTGCCGCGCTCGGCACCGGTTGCACTCGGTGCTGCATTTTCGTCAAGGAAGAGCGGACGTTTGGCTTCAAAGCTGTACGGTTCATATTCGTCCTCGAGCTCTGCCGCACCTTCGTCGAGAATCGTCGGAGTAAGCTTTGAAACGGAGAGCTTGGCAGGTAATTTTGAGGCTGCCGCACCCGGATAAACAAAGTCAAACCGTTCTTTAACAAGGCTTAAAAGCTCGTCGCCTGCATTGGCGGAATCGGTTACCGATGCTTCGTTTTCCGATTGCTCCGTATCATCGCTTACTGACGGTGTTACCGTTTCGATTATGACAGGTGCAGGTGTGTCGCCGGTTAAGCTGTGATGTGCAAGGGAGGTCAGTATCCAGCTCATATATCCGTCGGGCTTCATTATTGTGTAGCGCGACAGGTTTTCTGCATTTTTGGCAGCTGTATCGAGCATTTTCTGCGGATCCTTACAAAGTGCGGTGACATACAGTCGCTCTCTTGCACGGGTCATTGCAACATATAGCACTCGCATTTCCTCCTCAAGCTGAGTTTCTGCGAGACGTTTCACAAGTGCCTGACGTATCGGCGTGTCGTAACGTGCAAAGCCTGTCGAATCGGTAAGCTTAAGGGCAATACCGAGACTGCGCTCAATAACGACATTTGCACGCAGATCGCTTTCGTTGAATTTTTTGCCCGTTCCGCAGATAAAGCAAACCGGAAATTCAAGTCCTTTTGATTGGTGTATGGTCATGAATTTGACAGTATCGCTTGATTCACCGAAGATTTTGGCGTTTTCAAGCTCTTCTTTTTCTTCGAGAATGTCGTTTACATAGCGAATAAAGTTATATAGTCCCTTGAATGACGAGGATTCAAAACGGCGTGCGTATTCGTAAAGAAGCATAAGGTTGGCGCGGCGGACTTCGTTTTCTTTATCGTAGACGAGTGCCGGCAGATCGGTGTCGGTGTAAATATACCAAAGCAGACGGTCAACAGGCATTCCTTCGGCTTTCTTTTGCCAACGCTCAAGAGTTGCCAAGAAGATACTGCCTTTACTAAAATCGTTAACTTTGCAGTAATTTCGCAGTGCATCGTAAAGAGAGCCGTCCGGGGATGCTTTGCGGATGGTTATAAGTTCATCAAGCCCAAAAGCAAAAACGGGGCTCCTGAGTGCGCCGGCAAGATAAATATCACGTGTCGGATTATCAATTATATTGAGGATGCAAAGAGCTAACAGTACCTCTGCATTTTCGAAAAAGCTTCCGCCGATATTATTGTAATAGGGTATACCGTACTTATCAAACGCGCCTTCAAGTGCGGCGGAGTGTGCCTTTGTGCTGCGCATTATAACAGCGATATCTGACGGCTTTATCGGTGAGCCGTCGTTCTTTTTTTCTTCTTTCAGAATTCGCGAAATTTCGGATGCAATATATTCGGCTTCACGGGAGCTTACATCATCGTCACTCTCATCTTCATTACCGTCTATCAAAACAACATGAACCGGCTCACCCGACTCAGTGTCAACCTTTGAATGGATCAGCTTGTCGTCATTCGTGAATGGAATGTCTCCGCGTCCGCTTGTGAAAAGGCAGGCGGAAACAATATTTGAGAAGTCTATGATGCTGTTGTCGCATCGGAAATTGTTGGAGAGGAATATCGCCGCACCGTTTTCGCTGTCACTGTCATCTATACTTGTGAATTTACGTCTGTAATCAGCGAATATTTTCGGCTCTGAGCCGCGGAATCCGTATATAGACTGCTTGATATCGCCAACCATGAAACGGTTGTTTCCTCGCGACACAGCGGCGAAAATTGCGTCCTGAACCGAGTTCACATCCTGATATTCATCAATATATATTTCATCAAAAGCCTTTGAAATGTTTTTTGCGGCATCAGTGGGAGCGCCGTTCTGCACGAGAGCACTGTAAGCCATTCGCTCGAGGTCAGAGAAATCAACGAGTGAGCGTTTGCGCTTTTCTTCGGAAAACCGTAAATTAAATGCAGAAAGCAGGGTGTAGAGCTTATTCAGAGTATGCGCTGTGTCGAGGCGATTCTTTGTGAGCTGCTCGTCGGTGAGAGAAAAGAATTTTGCTGTCAATTCTCCTCTTTCTGCATGGAATTTTTTTCGTGACTCTTTTGCATTTTGAATGCTTTCACTAAGCTCGGCATTGCGTACAACGCCAAGACGCATCGGAGAGAAAGAGTTAAAGAGCTTTGAAATATCACCGTAACTATATTGCTCACAGGCTGAAAGCGCACGGTCAATAAAGTCTATATCATCGGAAAATGCCGGGAAATATGCGTTTGTTAGCTTTTCATCGCCTGTAATCTCTGATAAAAGCTCGGCGAAGATTTTTCTGTAATATATGAATTTTCCTTTGATGATGTCGAGTATTTCAGAGCCGCACTCGGTTTTTGAAAAGTCTCGCTTGTCTGATTCGAGTCCATCTGCAAAGGTTTTAATAAAATCTATGTACTCGGTGTAGCTTGATAGTCTGTTTTCAATATCAAGAAAGATATCGGCAAGTGTATCATCATTTTTCGTTCCGACAAATATATCCGCGAAATCTTCAAAATTGTCGATGGGATAATCGCGGACGCCTACAGAATAATAGTCGTCGATGAGATCATTCATTATATTTTTTCGCAGCAAGGTGATTTCGGTCTCATCCGCAATTCTGAAATCTGTCGGCAGGTCATTATCCCCGATGCCATCACGAAGAAGATCAAGGCAAAAGCTGTGGATCGTACATATCTTTGCGCGGTCAAGAGCGAGCAGCTGACGAGCAAGACGTCGGTTTTTCGGCTGTTTTGCCAAGGCATCCGAAAGTGCGGCGGAGATGCGTTCCTTAAGCTCTCCTGCGGCAGCTTTTGTAAAGGTGACGATCAGCATACGCGTTATATCGGCAGGGTTTTCTTCATCCGTCAGACGGCGAATGATACGCTCAGTCAGAACGGCGGTTTTTCCCGAGCCTGCACCTGCGGATACGAGCAGGTCTTTTCCGGATGTTGTTATTGCAGAAAGCTGCGCTTTTGTCCAGTCGTGTCCCATATCAGTTGCCTCCTTTCTTGACGGGTTTTCTGCAAACCGGCCGCATTTCGCAGTATTTGCATGGGTTTCGTTTTTTATCCTGCATCGGTTTTGCGCAGGCGTTGCCTTTTTTTATTTCGTTTCCGATGCTTTTTATTGTATTTTCAATTGATGTAAGCAGAGTTTTAAATCCCTCGAGGCTCGTGAGAGAGTTTGTTGATGCCGCGTGAAAAGCACCGTCTTTTGTTAGTTTTATCGGCACATAATGACCTGAAAGATCGCTTTCCATTGCCTTTAAAACTTCAAGCTCGTCAAGCAGAAGTCCCTTTCGTGAAAGCGTATTTGACACCATTTTTTCAACCTCTTCGGGCGCTTTCTCGGCGTCAAGCGAAACGGGTTTTACGCCTGCCGAAAAATAGAGTATGCCGGCAGGGATTATTTCGCTGTTTTCTGCGAGTGCAAGTGCGCTTTGTGAGCTGCCGCCGTTTTTCCAGATGGAGAAAAGATAGAGAAGCATCTGCATATTGAGTCCCAGTGAAACATCCTCAAGAGAGAAGTCCTTGGAGCCCGTTTTATAGTCAACGACGCGGACGTAACATTTGTCCTCATGCTCGAAGATATCAACGCGGTCGGCAATGCCGTAAAGATAAGCATAAGTGCCATCATCAAGCTTTACAGACAGCGGCTCAACCGTCTTCTCGTCAGGCGATGGAAATTTTATCGGAAGCTCGAAAAATGCCGGTTTGAAACGGCTTTGTCTGAATTCCGAAACCAAATTTGAGCAGAGAATGCGCGATGATTTTTTGAGCTTTGCAAAGAGATGCGCAAGTCTGCTTCCCGAAAAATCGGGCGCGATACGGCAGATCGTTTTCATATAATCGGTGACTATTTCTTCAACCATTTCGTCGATTTCGGTGTCTGTAATGTCAGCTAAAGCACCGGATTTTTCGACACGTGAAACGAACACCTCAAGAATATGATGGATGAAGGTTCCGATATCCGACGCGGAGAACTTTGCCGGTTTATTTTCATCAAGCTTGATTATATATTTTAAGAAATATGAAAAATGACAGAGGACATATGCTTCGAGACGTGAATTCGTGAGCGCGAGGTTTCCGCCGGCTATCATTTGACAGGTGTCATCGCTCAGGTGCTCGTTATCGTCACATAAAGGGGTAGACAATCTCTCAAGGCGAGCGCAGATGTCCTCATTGAACAGTGCATATTCGCGCAGTGCCGCACCGAGAGGTGTGCCGTCTGTTTCAGCGATGAATTCAAGCAGATTTCCTCGTCCCTCAAGACGTGAGACTATATCCTGTGAGGCGAAGTCGATTGGCTTTACCTCGGGGAAAACTGCGCGCAGTCTCGTTACGCCGAGAGAGGGTTTCATGGAATGGCCCGAAAGGTCTGAGGATGACCATATAACCGTTACCGAATCAGAGGCACAGGTTACCGCACGGTAGAAGAAAAATCGTTCGTCTGCCGCTTTATAATCAGAGCCGCCTGCAAGCTCGACGCCAAGCTCGGCAAGCTGTTCACGCTCGGAGGAGAGGAAAACGCCGTCATCGCTCGGAGCAAGAGGAAAAATACCCTCGTTTGCACCAATGATATAAACGTGCTTTCCGGCGGCACGAAGCAGAGAAGCGTCCCCTGAAACAACCTCGTCAACGCTGCCGGGTATACGTCCGATATCGGTTTCATCAAAGATGATTTTAAGAAGCTCGAGGTATTCTTCGCTGTCAACAGAAAGCTCGGGCATAACGCTGCAAAGCTCATCGAGCGCATCAATGAGAACACTCCAGAGCTGTTCGGTTTCCTGAGCCGAGGCGGGATCATCGGGGCGTGCTTTTGAAGCGATTTCATCAAGCTTTTTCGGGATTTCGAGCTTCAGAAGAAAATCGTAGAGCGCACGGGAATAATCGCGGACGGTTTCTGCTTTATCGAGCGCTGTGTGAAAGTCTGTAAGCGGTGTTATGACACGTTCACGAATGTCGTTCACCCGGTCGAGTGTGCGTGCGGCTTCCTCGGTGAACGAGGCTGTGTAACCGTTCGGGTTCATCGTAAAATCCTCGATCCAACGCGACACGCCGCGGATACGCCATGTCGATGCGTAATTTTCGAGTGCGGATACCTCATCCGGTGTTACACCGCAGAGCCCCGTTTTCATATAGGAGATTACATCCTCGAGGCGGAAATTACCAAAGCGGAGCGAGAGTGCCGACAGTATCAGCTTGATTAAGGGCTTGGCTTTTATGTCGGTGCGACGTGACACAAAATGCGGTATGCCATACTTTTCGAGGATAGTGTCAAGTATGCCGTCGTATCGGTCAATGCCGCGTGTGGTAACCGTGAAATCGCGCCATTTTGCGCCCTCTCGGACACGGCGGCAGATGTCAATTGCCACAGCTTCACATTCGGCAAAAAAGCTTGTACATTCGATTAATTTAATAGACGGTGCAGCAGCTTTGTATGCGTCCTCGGCGGTCAGATCGAGCGACCAGAGTGAGGCTTCGAGAAATTTAAGCTCATCTGTTTTTGCACGGTGATTTTCGGTTAGAAGTGTTTGCGTTGTTTCTTTGCTCGCATCTTCAGCGAGCTTATTAAGATACTCTGCGGTTTTTCGTTGATTGGTAAAAAGCTCATCGTTGAGAGCTTCGCTGCGTGCGTCAAGGCAGAGCGAGATTGTGACGTTCTCTGCTTGCTTCATAATCTCCTTGATAACCGCATACTCCTGCCCGGTGAAGCCGTAAAACGAATCAAAGAAAACGTCCGCATCGGCAAAAAAGTCATTTTCACGGAGTATATCTGCGGCTTTGGTAAGGTCGTCGGATGAGTCGTCACAGGTTTCGGCAACGAGATTTGTATAAGCGGCAGAAATCAGGGAGAGGTCATAAAGCTTGTCGGTCAGCTTTTTATGTATTCCGTCATTCTCGAGCGTTTTGGCGGCGCCTTCGAGTGCGTGAGGTGTTACGCCGTATGATTTGAACTCACTTATGGCTGCGAGCATACGCGAAACTGCGGAACGGTCTGACGAGGAAAGTGTCTTTAGTAACGGCGCAAGCTCGGAGAGTGTACGCCACATCATGAGCATACGTCCGCTTTTGGTGATGTAACTGTATGAAATGCCGCCGTATTCGCGGAAAATACGATTGCAAAGACGTCGGAAATTGAGTATTTCAAGTGAGAGCGAGGGCGTATCACCGAGGAGACCTGTCATGCGCTCTTCGGTGTCAACTGCCATCTGCTCGGGGACGATTATGAAAACGCGGCGTTCTGCCTTGAGAGCCTCTGCGGCTTTTTTGCAGATATATGAGGTTTTGCCGCTTCCGGCTCTGCCGTATACAAAATTTATCATAGAACAGACCTCCGTGATTTTGCTTATATACTTCCATTATATCAGAATACACATTTTAATACAAGATAATTTTCGGAATTTCTATTTACATTTTCAAAAAAATATAGTATAATATATATATTATAACGAATGAAGAGGGTCAAAAATGGCTGCTAACAAAAAAAGTACAACCTATGGCGATCAAAGTATATCAAGTCTGAAGGGTCCCGACCGTGTGCGAAAGCGCCCGGCGGTTATTTTCGGTTCTGACGGACTTGAGGGATGCGAACATTCTTTTTTCGAAATTCTTTCAAACTCTGTCGATGAAGCAAGAGAGGGATACGGAAACGAAATCCGTGTCAAGGTTTTTGCCGATCACTCAATCGAGGTTGACGACCGTGGACGCGGTGTTCCGCTCGGATGGAACGAGGCAGAGGGGAAATACAACTGGGAGCTGGTTTTCTGCGAGCTTTACGCAGGCGGTAAATATGACAATAACTCGGGCGATGCTTCGTATGAATATTCGCTCGGACTTAACGGTCTCGGTGCTTGCTCAACGCAGTATTCGTCGAGATATATGCACGTTGCGTCATATAAAGGCGATACAGTAAGCCGTGTCAGCTTTGAAAAGGGTTATGCAACTACCGAGCTTATCACCGAGGAGCTTGACAAGAAGTCACGCCGCACAGGTACTGTAATACGTTGGCTGCCCGACCTTGAGGTTTTTACCGATATTAATATTCCTCACGACTTTTTCATTGAAACGATGCGGAAGCAGTCAATCGTAAATCCAAAGGTCAGATTTGTGCTCGAGCTTGAGCAGGCTGACGGAAAATTTGAGGAGAGCGTTTATTTCTACGAAAACGGTATTTCCGATTACGTGAACGAGCTTTGCGGCGAGGCGCAGTTGACATCCCCTGTACAATGGCATCTTGAAACCTCGGGACGCGACCGTGCAGACATGAAGGACTACAAGCTGAAAGCGGATATTGTTTTCTGCATTTCGAATACGGTCAACGTCATCGAATATTATCACAATTCAAGCTTTCTTGAGCATGGCGGCTCACCCGATAAAGCTGTTCGTACAGCGTTTGTATATGCGGTGGACAAGTATCTCAAGGCGCAGGGGAAATATAACAAGAATGAGGCGAAGATAACCTTTGCCGATGTTGAGGACTGTCTTGTTCTTGTTTCAAACAGCTTTTCAACTCAGACATCCTATGCAAACCAGACGAAAAAGGCGATCACTAACACATTTATCGCCGAGGCAATGACTGATTTTATCAAGCACCGTCTTGAGGTATATTTCGCCGAGAATCCCACCGAAGCCGAGCGCATGACAAATCAGATTCTCATTAACAAGCGTTCACGCGAAAGGGCGGAAACGACACGTCTTGACGTGAAAAAACAGCTCACCGGTAAGATCGACATCGCCAACAGAATTGACAAGTTTGTCGGCTGCCGTTCAAAGGATCCCGAGCGACGCGAATTATACATCGTTGAGGGTGATTCTGCGCTGACTTCGTGTAAGCTCGGACGTGATGCTGAATTTCAGGCGATCATCGCTGTTCGCGGTAAGACGCTTAACTGCTTGAAGAGCGGTTATGATAAGATTTTCAAGAGCGAGGTTATTGTAAATCTCCTGAAGGTCATCGGCTGTGGCGTTGAGATAAGCGGTAAAGTCAAGGGGGACATTGCAACCTTCGATTACGATGCGCTTCGCTGGTCGAAGATCATCATCTGTACCGATGCCGACGAAGACGGCTATCAGATACGCACGCTTATTCTGACGATGTTTTACCGTCTGCTTCCGACGCTTATCAAAAAGGGAAAGATACACATTGCGGAATCTCCCTTGTTTGAGATAACATACAAGGACAAAGGTGCAGAGACGATAAAGTTTGCTTATAACGAGCAGGAAAAACAGGATGTTCTTAAGGAGCTCGGAAATCAGAAATATACGCTTCAAAGATCAAAGGGACTTGGTGAAAACGAGCCTGATATGATGTGGCAGACGACGATGAATCCCGAAACACGCCGTCTTATCAAGGTTAACGAAGCGGATGCCGAGGAAACTGCGAGAATTTTTGAGACGCTTCTCGGTGACGATCTTGAGGCGAGAAAAGAATACATCACGCTCTACGGCAATCAGTACTATACAAAAGAAGAAGTTTGATGCAATGGGACTGCGGCGGTGGGGAATAACTCACGCCGCATTTTCATATAAGTGCAAAACCTGCAAAAATGAGGGAACAAAAATGAAAGAGATAATCGAGCATTACGACAAGCTGATAGATGAAAACAACGATCCTGTCCACGATCCAAAGCCGTTAAGGACCTATATGGATAAATGGGACGGCGAGCGATTTATTGAAAGTATGAAGCTCGATAAAAATAAGTCGGTTTTGGAAATTGGGGTTGGAACCGGTCGTCTTGCGCTCAAAGCGGCGCCTCTTTGTCAATCATTTTTTGGAATTGATATTTCTCCGAAAACGATATCAAGAGCTGCTGAAAATCTGTCATCAAATTGCAATGTAACACTTATCTGCGATAACTTTATGTCTTTTGGATTTACCGGTCAATTTGATGTGATATATTCATCCCTGACGTTCATGCATATAGAGGACAAAGCTTCTGCCATCCAAAAGATCGCATCATTATTGTGCGATAATGAAATTTTTGTTTTATCAATCGATAAGTGCAGCGAAGAATTTATAGATATGGGAACAAGAAAAATAAGAATATATCCCGACGATCCTGCACGTATCCGCGAATTAATCTTAAATGCAAATCTAACACTTACAGATGAATTTGAAACAGAACACGCATATGTTACGGTCAGCAAAAAAGCCTTCTCCTGTGGGAGAAGGTGGCAGCCGAAGGCTGACGGATGAGGAGTCTCCCAAATGATACCATATAACAAAAAACTTGTCCCAAACGCAAGAACACTGCGAAAGAATATGACTCCCGAAGAAAAACATTTATGGTATGATCTTCTGAAAAGACTCCCGTATAATGTTAGACGCCAACATAATATCGAAAATTACATCGTTGATTTTTGACTTTAAAAAAGAAGACCGTCATTGAAGTTGATGGAATTCAACATACATCGCCCGAACACAAAAAGACGGATGCTCAAAGAGATGTGTCGTTTGCTGCTTGGGGATTGTTGTTTTGCGATATTCAAACGATAGTATACGAAATAATTTTAATGCTGTTGCGGCAGATGTTTTGAAAAATCTCGGATTGGATTTTTCTGATTTGAAGCCTTTATAGGACACCTCATCCGTAAAGTTGCGAAGCAATCTTTTACACCTCTCTCTCCCACTGGAGAAGGCATAAGTTAGTTTTTGTCGGAACAAAATTACCACAAACTGTTTTGAACGGTTTGTGGTTTTTTCGTAATATTTACTCTTGCCGTGACATATAAAAAAACATAACCTCTCTTTCTAAAAATATAATCGAAAAAAATAAAATTATTTTTCGAAAAGTATGGACTTTTATCGAAATATGTAGTATAATATTATAGTAAGCATTATGGAGTAGTCTGTATGTGGATTGTTACAAAAATAACAATCTTTTCGACAGATACCCATATGTCTGAATAAAATTAAATTCCTTTAAGGAGGATAGGCACTGCACATGAAGAAAAAATTGACCACAGTAGCATTCAAGGGCACTCCCGAGATGGCAGCTGAGCTTGATAAGCTTATCGCTGAACACAAGGGAACAAGAGGTGCACTCATGCCCGTACTTCAGGGCGCACAGGGTATCTACGGATATCTGCCGACTGAAGTAATCAAGCACATCGCAGAGGGACTCGAGATGCCGATGGAGGAGGTTTACGGCGTTGCGTCGTTCTACTCACAGTTCTCCCTTAATCCCAAGGGTGACGTTTCCATCGCAGTATGTCTCGGTACAGCTTGTTACGTTAAGGGCGCAGGCGCTCTTATTGACAAGATCTCCGAGATCATTGGTATACAGGCAGGCGAAACCAGCGCTGACGGAAAGTATTCGCTCGATGCAACCCGTTGTATCGGTGCTTGCGGTCTTGCTCCCGTACTTACCGTTAACGATGAGGTTTACGGCAGACTCGTTACCGACGATATCCCCGGCATCATCGCAAAATATCAGTAATTAATTCTGAAACGGTCAAAACCGTTAGGAGAAAAAACGTATGAAAATCAGAGAAATAAGAGACCTTCTCGGCGCTGAGGTTTTAGCGTGTGAGGAGCATCTTGAAAACGATGTTACTTCCGCTTGCTGCAGCGATATGATGAGCGACGTGCTCGCCTATGTTAAAGACCAGGGCGTGCTTATTACGGGACTTATCAATCCGCAGGTTATTCGCACCGCGAACATGATGGATATGCTTTGCGTCGTTTTCGTAAGAAGCAAGACTCCGACCGATGAGATGCTCGAGCTTGCAAATGAGTGCGGTATCGTTGTTATGAAAAGCGATAAGCGTGCTTTTGAGGCGTCGGGTATTCTTTATTCGAATGGATTTGCGCCGAAGACGGAGGACGGAAATGTCTGATGCGGTGAAGTTCCACTTCGAGGTTGACGGCTCGGACTTTTCAAGTGCGGGTGCGGCTTCGGTGATGGTTAAGAAAAAACTGCGTCAGCTCGGTTATTCGCCGGATATCATACGCAAAGTCTCTATCGCAATGTACGAGGGAGAGATCAACATGGTCATTCACGCAAACGGCGGCACGGCTGACGTTGAGGTGTTTGACGAAGAAATCGTTATAACGCTTGCTGACCGCGGTCCGGGTATTCCCAACGTGGAGCTTGCAATGCAGGAGGGCTATTCCACCGCAAGAGAGAACATCAGAAATCTCGGCTTCGGTGCAGGTATGGGTCTTCCCAATATGAAAAAGTATACCGATTCCATGAAGATTGACACGGTTGTCGGAGAGGGTACAACCATCACGATGACTGTTAAGTTATAATTTCCCCCGACATTTTAATATCGAGGTGTATATGGCTGCAGATTATAAGCATTCGGTTTCACTGGACATCGAAAAATGCAAAGGGTGTACGACTTGCCTGAAGCGTTGCCCGACCGAGGCGATACGTATCCGTGACGGACACGCTGTTATCAACTCGGGACGCTGCATCGACTGCGGCGAATGTATCAGAGTATGTCCTTATAAAGCAAAAAAAGCGACGCATGATAGTCTGTCTATCCTCGGTGATTATAAGTACACGATCGCGCTTCCGGCACCTTCGTTGTACGGCCAGTTTGATAATCTCGACAATATCGGCTACATCATACGCGGTCTTCTTGATCTCGGATTTGATGATGTGTTTGAGGTTGCCTGCGCGGCGGAGCTTGTCAGTGCATACACACGCAAGTACATAAACCGCGAGGACGTTAAAAAGCCGATACTCAGTTCAGCGTGTCCTGCGATAACGAGGATAATCAGCATGAATTATCCCGATCTTTGCGAGAACATCATGCCGATACTTCCACCCGTGGATATCGCCGCGATACTCGCAAGGGAAAAGGCACTTTGCGAACACCCTGAGCTTAAACCCGAGGAGATAGGTATAATATTTATCTCTCCTTGTCCCGCAAAGGTAAGCTACGTCAAGAACTCCTTCGCAGGTGAGCGCAACTACATATCGGCAACCATTTCGGTTCGTGATGTATATTTCGCTCTGCTTGATGTTATGAAAAAACGCGAGGACGAACCGCTGGAGGCAACCGAATCCGGTATGATCGGTATCGGCTGGGCATCAACCGGCGGCGAATCAACGGCTATTTTGAATGACCGTTATCTTGCGGCGGACGGTATTGAAAACTGTATCCGTGTTCTTGACCAGATTGAAAATTCCGATATCACAACGCTCGATTTTATTGAGTTCAATGCTTGCAGCGGCGGATGTGTCGGAGGCGCGATGACTGTCGCAAATCCTTATATCGCCCAGGCAAGACTGCAATCTCTTAAAAGGTATCTTCCTGTTTCGCCAAACCGTCCGGCAAGCGACTGGATTCCCGATCAGTATTTCCAGGAGAAAACGGTTGAATATAATCCATACAGCCTGCTTTCGGACGACCGTAAAACGGCGATGCGTATGATGAGCGATATCGAATCGATCACAAAAGAGCTTCCCGGACTCGACTGCGGTTCCTGCGGTGCGCCGACTTGTATGGCGTTTGCAGAGGATATCGTCAAGTGCGAAACAAGCGCGGACGAGTGTACAGTAATAATGCGTCAGATTTTCCACGAATATCTTGACAAACGCAGAGAGAAATCGCTTCTTGAGCGATTTAAGCCTCTCACATCAAGAAAAAATCCCGAGACGGAGGATGTCGGCAATGACGGTAAATGATATCATCGCAAAGATTGAAGCAAAGCTTATTTGCGGCAGCACAGACAAAGAGTGGAACGGCGTTTACGTCGGTGACCTTCTCAGTCGTGCAATGAGTCATGTCGAGGCTGACAACCTTTGGATCACTATCATGCCAAACACAAATACAATTGCAGTCGCAAGCCTTACGGAAGCGGCGGCAGTCATACTTGCAGAGAATGTGGAACTTCCAGATGAAGCGATCGAAGCCGCTAACACAAACGGCATTACCGTGCTCACCTCTGTGCTTTCTGCGTATGAGCTTTGTGTGCGCATACATGAGCTTTCGGGTAATGCGGTATGAGCCGCTATCTTTGCGACTTGCACATTCATTCGTGTCTCTCTCCGTGTGGGGATGATGACATGACTCCCGGTAACATTGCCGGAATGGCTGTGCTTAACGGTTTGCAGATAGTCGCGCTTACCGATCACAATTCTTCAAAAAACTGTCCCGCCTTTTTCAAAATCGCAAAAGGGTACGGACTTATTCCGATTGCGGGCATGGAGCTGACTACGGCTGAAGATATTCATGCGGTTTGTCTTTTCCGCGATCTTGAATCGGCGATGGATTTTGACAGCTTTGTTGAGAGCCGTCGGTTCCCGATAAAGAACAAGCCCGAAATTTTCGGAAAACAGCTTATCACCGATGAGAATGACGAGATATGCGGCGAGGAAGAGATTCTTCTCATCAATGCAGTGAACATTTCACTCGATGAAGCACACCGCGAGGTTATAAAGCGTGACGGCGTATGCTTCCCGGCGCACATCGACAGAAGCGCGAACGGTATCATTTCGATGCTCGGCGATTTTCCGCCCGAACCGAGATTTACCGCTTATGAGCTTAACGATATAGCGTCGCTTGAGGAAAGCCGCTCGAAGTATCCGATCATAGTCGAGCGCGGACTTGTTCACGTTCAGTCGTCGGATGCACATTACCTCACGGACATATCCGAGCAAGGATTTGCTATCGAGCTTGACGATGAGCCTTATTCATCGGCGCTTGTCAGAAACAGACTGATTGATTTTCTGCTCGGACTTTAACTAAAGGAGAAGATAGATGGACGAGCTTTCACTTTACGTGCTTGATATTACAATGAACTCGGTCAGAGCCGGGGCAACCGAAATTGAGATAACACTCCGCGAGGAGGGCGAATGGCTTGATTTCACTGTTACCGACAATGGCTGCGGCATGAAAAAAGAGCAGGTAGACAAGCTCACAAATCCATTCTTCACAACGAGAAAGACCAGAAAGGTCGGACTCGGGATACCGTTTCTTACAATGCTCGCCGAAATGACAGGCGGCGGCGTTACGATAACCTCAAAACATGAATCGGAGTATACCGATCACGGTACGACCACGGCGGCGAGATTCGGACGTCATCACATCGACTTCGTTCCGATCGGAGACATGGTTGAAACGGTTAAAACTCTTATACAAGGCTCGCCCGAAATTGATTTCACTTACCGTCACATAATTGATGGAAGGGAAGTTTATCTCTCTTGTAAGGAACTGAAAGAAGTTCTTGGCGAGGACATTCCGTTAAATGAACCCGAGATACTTATGTGGATCGGAGGCAATCTTCGTGAACAATACGAGGAAGCGGAAAAATAACACTGTTAAAAATTTAAAATTTAAATACAGAAAGGATTATCACCATGAAGTCACTTGAAGAGCTTAAGGCTATAAAGGCTAAAATGCAGGACAAGGTTGCTATGCGTACCTCGAGCGGCGAAACCAGAATCGTTGTTGGTATGGCTACTTGCGGTATTGCAGCAGGCGCACGTCCTGTACTCAACGCTTTTGTTGAGGGAATCACAGAGGCAGGTCTTGGCGATGAAGTTATCGTAACACAGACCGGATGCATCGGCATTTGCCAGTATGAGCCCGTTGTTGAGGTTTATTCGAAGGACGCTGAAAAGGTTACTTATGTTAAGATGACCGCAGAGCGTGCAAAGGAAGTTATCGAAAAGCACATTAAGGGCGGCAAGGTCGTTACCGAGTATACAATCGGCGCGGCTACGAAATAATTAGGAGGAAAAACACTTATGATTCGTTCTCATGTACTGATTTGCGGCGGTACCGGTTGTACTTCTTCAGGTTCCGTTGCACTCCGTGACAAGCTCGCCGAGGAGCTGAAAGCAAAGGGTCTTGATGAGGAAGTCAAGATCGTTATGACCGGTTGTTTCGGTCTTTGCGCACTCGGTCCTATTATGATCGTATATCCCGAGGGAACATTCTATTCGAGAGTTGAGGCAAAGGATATTCCCGAAATCGTTGAGGAGCACCTTCTCAAGGGCCGTATCGTTGACCGTCTTGTTTACAACGATACAGGTGATGCAGAGGTTAAGGATGTACATTCTTCCCTTAACGATACCCAGTTCTATAAGAAGCAGAAGCGCGTTGCACTTCGTAACTGCGGCGTAATCAACCCTGAAGCTATCGACGAGTACATCGCGATGGACGGTTACTTCGCACTCGAAAAGGTACTTACCAAGATGACTCCCGATGACGTTATCCAGACTATTCTCGATTCCGGTCTTCGCGGACGTGGCGGCGGCGGATTCCCGACAGGTCGTAAGTGGGCTTTCGCAAAGGCTTCCGTTTCCGATAAGAAGTACGTTGTATGTAATGCCGACGAGGGTGACCCCGGTGCATTCATGGACCGTTCCGTTCTCGAGGGTGACC
>CAYSFT010000049.1:0-17086 GCA_964430755.1 uncultured Lachnospiraceae bacterium
AAATATGGTACAATAATACAGTAACCAGACGGGAGGGCGTTGTCCTTGCCGTCAATTTGTGTTTTATTTTTGCAAAACGGAGAATTATTATGGCTGATATATTTGATTTATTCAAGAAGATAGAAAAAACTTCAGCGCCGTCGGGTGAACCGATCACGCACCTCATTGTCGGACTCGGAAATCCCGGTAAGGAATATGTTTTTACAAGGCACAATGCCGGCTTTATGACGCTTGATTATGCCGCGGAAAAGCTTAACATAAAGGTTGACCGTGCAAAGTTCAAGGCGCTCGTTGGTGACGGCATGATCGGTAAACGCCGCGTTCTTTTAATGAAGCCGCAGACCTATATGAATAATTCCGGTGAGGCTGTTACCGAAGCGGCGGCGTTCTATAAGATCCCGATGGAAAATATTATTGTTATCTGTGACGACATAAATCTTGCGCCCGGTAAGGTCAGACTTCGCCGAAAGGGAAGTGACGGCGGTCAGCGCGGACTTCGCTCGATTATAACGCTTTCGGGAAGTGATGAATTTCCGCGTATACGCATGGGAGTCGGTGCGAAGCCGCATCCGGATTACGATCTTGCCGATTGGGTGCTCGGTCAGATACCGAAGGAAGATCAAGAGGTGTTCTTTGCTGCTATGGGTAAGGTCGTTGACGCACTTCCGACGATACTTGACGGTAACATTGACAAGGCGATGAATATGCTGAATTGAGGTTTACATGGACGAAAGAATCAATATTATTTCGGAATCAATACTTCTCGAAAAAGAGTTTGACCAGATTTTAAAGAGCGTTCTCACTCGTCAGCATGAGGCGGCACATCCCCTGCAGATAAGCGGCCTTTCAGACGGTGCACGTGCCGTTTTCTATGCAGGAGTAATACGCAGAGTTCGCGAAAAGCATGGGCTTCCGGCGCTCATGCTCGTTTCCGATGAAAAGGATGGACTTAAGCTTTTTAATGCTCTCTCCGAGCTTGGGCTCAAGCCGCTTATGTATCCGCTTCGTGACCTCGTTTTTCATAATATTACGTCCTCGCGCGAGTATGAACATGAGCGTTTACGTGCGCTTGCGGCGTTTATTAATGCTGCGGACGGCGATAGTGTATACGATTGTGTTATTGCCGCGCCTGATGCCGCGATGCAGTATACCATGCCGATCGAGGTTTTGCGCGAAAACACGATAACCATTGATATTGACGTTCCCGTGCAGCTTGATTTACTCGTTTCACGGCTTGAGGCGAGCGGCTTTGTGCGTTCCGAACTTGTTGACGGCGTTGGTCAATATGCGGTGCGCGGCGGTATCGTTGACATTTTTCCGCCTTACTGTGAATATCCTGTGCGCATTGAGCTGTTTGACGACGAAATTGACCGTATGGGTTATTTTGATATAATGACACAGCGAAACATCGAAAATCTCACGCATATAACCGTCACGCCTGCACGCGAGATCGTTACCGATGCAGAGGGACGTGAGGCGATAAAAAAAGCCGCTGTGCAGCAGATAAAAAAATCCCCCGAGGAGCGTGTCAGAGAGGAGCTTTCGGGCGAGGTGGAAGCGATAAACGGCGGTACGAAGCTTAACTTTATCGACAAATATATTTCGCTTGTTTATACGGAAAAGACCACTCTTGCCGATTATGCGGTGTACGCCGCCGAGACTTGCGGACTCAAATATCCGCTTGTATTCGTGCAGGAGGAGCGTGCCTGCGCTGACCGTATGAAGGCATACGATTTTCACATTACGAGCGAGATTGAATCCTTGCTTGAAAAGGGAGAGATATCCGCGCGCTTTGCCGATTATTCGCGTCACATAGATTATTACGAAACATTCATTGACAAGAACGGTGCACTGCTTTGTGACACTTTTGCGGTGAATCAGCCGGGACGCAAGCTTTCGGGAATGTATGCGTTCAGGACAAAGCAGACAGTTTCATATGCAGACAATATGGAGCTTCTCATCGAGGATCTTCGTGACTATTCCGAGAGTAAATTCCGTACAGTTGTACTTTGTGAAAACGAAACTGCCGCAAAAAATACGGCGAATACCTTATGCGAACAGGGACTTCAGGCGATTGTCGGCAGTCCCGAAAAGAGCTACGGCATACTGACGCTTCCCGAATCGGTGACGTTTGTTCTCTCGGGCTTTAATCTGTCGGGCTTTGAGCTGACGACGACACGTTTCGCGCTTCTTTCGATGTATCAGAACCCGAACTCCTATTCGCGAACCATTCTCTCACACGGCAGACGTGCCAAGCACAGCCGTTCCTCGCAGGAGAAGATACTTTCATATAACGATCTCACTGTTGGTGATTTTGTCGTTCACGCGAATCACGGTATCGGTATGTATATGGGTATCGAGCAGCTGACAGTCGTTGGCGTTACCAAGGACTATATAAAGATACAGTATGCAGGCTCGGACCTTCTCTACTTGCCGACCGATCAGCTTGATATGGTTTCAAAGTATATCGGTGCGCATACCGAGAATGGCGGTGTCAAGCTCTCTAAAATGGGCGGTGCCGAGTGGACTCGAGCAAAGACAAAGGCGAAGCTTGCGGCAAAGAGCATGGCAAAGGAGCTTATCGCGCTTTATGCCGAGCGTCAGAGACGAGAGGGCTTTGCGTTTGTTGCCGACGATGATTTTCAGCGTGACTTCGAGGCGGCGTTTGAATATGAAGAAACCGAGGGACATCTTCAGCCAATCGAAGAAATAAAGCGTGACATGGAGCCCCCCGTGCCTATGAACAGACTGCTTTGCGGTGACGTTGGCTTCGGTAAGACCGAGGTGGCACTTCGCGCGGCGTTTAAGGCTGTCATGTCGGGAAAACAGGTCGCTATTCTTGTTCCGACGACGATACTTGCAATGCAGCATTATCAGACGATAACCAGCCGTATGCGCGGTTTCCCCGTGACGGTCGATATGCTATCGCGCTTCCGTACACCAAAGCAACAGCAGGAAACACTGCGCAGACTTCGCCGTGGAGATGTTGACATAATCGTCGGCACTCACAGGCTCGTTTCAAAGGATGTCGAATTCCGCGATCTCGGACTTGTCATCATTGATGAGGAACAGCGTTTCGGCGTTGCACACAAGGAAAAACTCAAGCAGATATCGACAAATGTTGACGTTCTGACGCTGACTGCGACACCGATTCCGCGTACACTTAATATGGCGATGAGCGGTATACGCGATATGTCTGTGCTTGACGAGGCTCCGGGCGACCGTTTCCCGGTGCAGACCTTTGTTCTCGAATATGACGAGCTTATTATAACCGAGGCGATAAAAAAGGAGCTTCGACGCGGCGGTCAGGTGTTCTTTCTTCACAATACGGTTGACGATATTGACGCAGTCGCACTTCGTATTCAGCGTGCCGTACCCGATGCACGTATAGCCGTGGCTCACGGTCAGATGGACAAGGAAATGCTTTCCGATATCTGGCGCGGAATGGTTACGGGTGAGATTGATATTCTTGTTTCAACGACTATTATTGAGTCGGGCGTTGACGTTCCAAATGCGAACACGCTTATCATCGACCACGCTGACCGACTGGGACTTTCACAGCTCCATCAGATACGCGGCAGAGTCGGACGTTCAAGCCGCCGTGCATACGCATATTTCACCTATCCGCCGTTCAAGACGCTCAACGAGATCGCACAGAAAAGGCTTTCAGCGATGCGTGAATATACCGAGTTCGGTTCGGGATTCAAGATCGCGCTCCGTGACCTCGAAATACGCGGCGCAGGTAATCTTCTCGGCTCGGAGCAGCACGGACAGCTCGATTCGATCGGTTATGACCTCTACGTTAAGATACTGAATGAAGCGGTGCTCGAGGAAAAGGGTATCAAGCCGGAGCCGAAGTTTGAGAGTAAAATTGACGTTGCGCTCGATGCGTTCTTGCCCGAAAAATATATAAAGAGCGAATCGCAGAGAATGGATATTTATAAAAAGATCGCACATATTGAATGTGCAGAGGATCTTGACGACCTTGCCGATGAGCTGATGGACCGTTTTGGCGAGATACCGCGTCAGGCAGACACGCTCATGTATGTTTCACTTGCACGTGCACTCTGTGTTAAGGCGCGTATACCCAAGATCGAGCACCACGGTGACACTATAACGATCCTGCCCGAGCAGATTGATCCGATGCGCTGGGCAAAGGCGAGCGCGGATACGAATGTTCAGTTGACGTTCAGAATGTCGGGTAAACCGTCGATCAACTATAAAATCAAAAATTCACGTCCGCTTTACGACATTTGCGAGGTTCTGAAGCATTATATTCTTGCAGGCGAAGAAGCCAAATGATGTGGAAAAGCCTGTGGAAAACCCCGAAAGGCTGTGGAAAAAGTCAGGTTTCATCGTGGGATTCGACATGATTTGCTAAAAAATGGGAGTTGAACTCACAAATAAGCTTTAAAATCATAATGGGCGAAAATCTCAAATATATGCGGATTTTTGATTAAAAACAGTATTGCAATAATATCGGCTGTGTGTTATAATTAAAGATGTACAGTATAGTTTGATAAGATATTGCTATGTAAGGTGATTATTATGAAAAATTGGCTTAACGATGCGGTGGTATACGAAATATATCCGCAATCGTTCTATGACACCAACGGCGACGGAATTGGCGATCTGCAGGGAATCATAGAAAAACTTGATTATATTGAATCTCTTGGCTTTAATGCGATCTGGCTGAATCCGATAAATAATAGTACCTTTCGCGATGCCGGTTATGACGTTACAGACTTTTACGGCGTTGATCCTCGTTACGGAACGGTCGATGACTACAAGGCTCTGTGCGATGCGGCACATTCGCGCGGAATGAAGGTCATATTTGATTTAGTCGCAGGTCACACCTCGATCGACCATCCGTGGTTTATCGAATCTGCCAAGGCTGAAAAAAACGAATATACAAATCGCTATATATGGACTGACGACACCTTCGATAATTCAGAGGGAATTGCAGGATACGGTGAGCGAAACGGAAATTTCATCAAAAACTTTTTCTGGTCACAGCCGGCACTCAATTACGGCTTTGCAAATCCGGATCCCAGTAAGCCGTGGCAGCTGCCGGTAACTCATCCGGATTGTGTTGCTACAAAAAACGAGCTGAAAAGGATCATTGATTTCTGGATAAATCTTGGAACTGATGCTTTTCGCGTGGATATGGCGCAGTCGCTTATAAAGGGCGACAAGGACGGAACATATTTAAAAGCCTTCTGGAATGAAATTCGCACCCACATGGAAAGTAAAAATCCGAGCTGTCTTCTGATTTCGGAATGGGGACTTCCCACAAAGGCGATAAATTCCGGCTTCCATCTTGATTTTCTGCTTCACAGTGCGATTCCGGCATATACGTCGCTGTTCAGATACGAAAAGGGCAGAAACACAACGAGAAAATTTGTGGGTCACAGTTACTTTGGCAAAGACGGAAAAGGAAATATAAATGAATATCTTGACCGTTTCCTTTATGACCTTGAAAATATAAACGGTAAGGGCTATATAGGACACATCACCGGCAATCACGATATGCAGAGGCTTGCATACGGAAGAACGCCCGATGAGGTAAAGGCTGCGATGGTATTCCTCTTTACGATGCCGGGTGTGCCGTTTGTTTACTACGGGGATGAGATCGGAATGGATTATATAGAAGGTCTGCCGTCGAAAGAGGGAGGCTATAACCGTACCGGCTCACGAACTCCAATGCAATGGAACAGCGAAAAGAATCATGGATTTTCAGACAGTGACACACCGTATCTGCCAACCGACACCCGTGAAGGTGCACCAACGGTGGAACAACAGGAAAAAGACAGCGATTCACTGCTTTCGCTTGTTAAGGAATTGATCAAGCTGCACAGATCAAATCCGGCGCTTTGGGCAGAAGCGGGATTCAAGGTTATTGCGGCAGGATATCCTTTTATATTCGAGCGCTTTGACGGCGATAAAAAACTGCTTATAGCTATCAATCCGTCCGATAACAGTTATAAATGGGATGTTCCCGTGTTTGATAAGGTTGTGCTCAGCCAAAATGCAAAGGCAGAAAACGGTCAGCTTGAAATGGGCGGAGTCAGCTTTGTCATAGCAGAATTATAAAGTACAATTAAATATTAATATATAAGGAGAAACTATTATGAAAAACACATTCGTTTCATTCGGCGAAATTATGCTTCGTCTGAAATCCCCCGGTTATGACCGTCTTTTCCAGTCGCCCACTCTTGAGGCTACCTTCGGCGGTGGTGAGGCTAACGTGGCTGTTTCACTTGCAAATTACGGTCTTGACGCAAAATTTGTAACCGCGCTTCCCGATAACGATGTCGGAACTGCTTGTCTTCGTGAGATCAAGAAGTATGGCGTTGACGTTTCCGATATTCAGAGAACCAAGGGCAGAATGGGTATCTATTTCCTCGAAACAGGTGCTTGTCAGCGTCCCTCAAAGGTTATTTACGACCGTGCAGATTCCTCTTTTGCAAATATCAAAGAGGGTGACTTCGATTGGAAAGCAATTCTCGCTGATGCGAAGTGGTTCCATGTAACCGGTATCACTCCCGCTGTTTCGCAGAGCATCGCAGACGAAGCAATCCGTGCACTTAAGGTTGCAAAGGAAATGGGCGTTACCACATCCATCGACCTTAACTACCGCGCAAAGCTCTGGAAGTACGGCAAGCGTGCCGATGAGGTTATGCCTGAGCTTACAAAGTATATCGACGTTGTTATCGCAAACGAGGAGGACTGCCAGAAGGCTCTCGGTATTTCTTCCGATAACAAGCCCGAGCTTGGCGAGATCAACCTCGACTGCTACAAGGAAATTACCGAAAAGGTATTTAGTCTCTATCCGAACGTAAAGACTGTTGCGATCACGCTTCGTGAATCCAAGTCTGCAAACCGCAACCTCTGGTCTGCCTGCATCAACGACGGCAAGGAGTTCTATCACAGCCGTACCTATGATATCACCGATATCGTTGACCGTGTTGGCGGCGGCGACTCTTTCGCGGGCGGTCTCATTTACGGTCTTGCAACCAAGCCCGACGCAAAGGCTGCGCTTGAATTTGCGGTTGGCGCATCCTGCCTCAAGCACACAATTAACGGCGACTTTAATCTTGTCAGCGTTGATGAAGTTGAAAAGCTCATCGGCGGCGACGGTACAGGTCGTATCGCAAGATAACAATAATAAAAAAATCAAGGGACTGCAATGAACAGTCCCTTTTTGTTATGCTTAAATCAATAATAATAAAAATTCGGAGCGCAAGAAGCGAGGGTGTATTCCGACATGAGTTCCTCGTCTACAACTACTTCTTCGGAATATTCGCTAAGCTGCTTCTGCATCTTTTCGCTTATCACAGTTTCTGCAAGGTCTCCGCCGAACATTGCGGATGCGTATTCTTCCTTTTCGTATGCGCCGTCTATAAGCTCATAACGCTTGATGAGATACCATCCTGCCGCGGTTTCAAGCTTTGTGACTTCTCCGATCTCGAGTCCTGCGACGGTACTTATCACATCGCTTTCAACAAATGTACTTGTTGAGGTGAGATAATATCCGTCCTCAAAGTGCATCATTCCCGTGTCCATTGTGTATTCATCGAGAAGTGCTTCGAAGTCTTCGCCGGCATTGACGCGTTCTTCAATACTGCCGAAAAGCTCTTTCTTTGCGGCGATTTCTTCTTCGGTGAGTTCACAGGTTTTCAGATTGCCGTCCTCGTTTTTGATATACTCGCCGTTTTCATCGCGCTCATAGTCGAGCGTTTTGCTGATGAAAATGAACTTTGTGCGGCAATAATTCATCTTGTAATATGTGTCAAGCTCAGCCGGTGTTGCCGCGTTGATGCCGTTCTCTCCGTAAAGGTATTCCTGAACCTTTTCGATTTTCAGGTTATTCAGTCTGACCTCGCGCAGAGTGTCAACATTCGCGCCAAATTCGGACAGCGCAGAGTTAAGCTTTGCCTCACTTCCTACTTTTTCTATGAGTGAATCAATCGCGTCGTCAACCGAGTCTGTTTCTTCATCGGTCAGCGAAAGTTCGTATTCGTCGAAAAGGTCAACGTATATCGCAGTTGACATGATACTGCTGAGCGTCATTGCGGTGAGGTAATCGTTTACTGTAACTCCCTCGGTGAGCTCAGTCGTCCAGATTGCGCTGTTATCTGCGGTGAGTCCGTAATAGGAATAAAGATACATACCTTTATAATAGCTCATCAAAAATGAATATTCGCGCTCGTCGATAACGGTGTCGCGGAAGGTTATCACGCTCTCGGCTTCTTTTGTACACGAGGTGATGCCAAATATCATTATGACGGCAAGAAAAACTGCGGCGATTCTGGTCTTAACCATAAAAATTCTCCTTAAAATCAAACGTTAAATCTGAAGAGTACAACGTCGCCGTCTGCGATGACGTATTCCTTACCCTCGCTTCGTACAAGTCCCTTTTCCTTTGCCGCCGCCATAGTTCCGCACGCCATGAGATCGTTATATGCGATGATCTCCGCTCTGATAAAGCCGCGCTCGAAATCCGAGTGAATCTTGCCTGCTGCCTGCGGTGCTTTTGTACCCTTGGTGATAGTCCATGCACGGACTTCCTTGGGACCTGCTGTCAGATAGGAAATGAGACCGAGCAGGGTATAGCTTGCCTTGATAAGACGGTCAAGTCCGCTTTCCGCGATACCGAGATCGGCGAGAAATTCAGCTCTCTCGTCGCCCTCAAGCTGTGCGATTTCGGCTTCGATTCCTGCGCAAATGGGCATGATCTGTGCCTTTTCGCTCTCGGCATACTCGGCGAGCTTTTGGTATCCTGCGTTATTTGACATATCGCTTCCGATCTCGTCCTCGGCGATGTTTGCCGCGTAAATGACCGGCTTCATCGAGAGAAGATGGCAGTCGTTCATTATGATAAGCTCGTCCTCGTTATAATCGAGGGAACGCGCACATTTGCCGTCTGTGAGTGCCGCGAGTACACGCTCAAGCAGTTCAAGCTCGGCAGCGAGGGATTTATCGCCCTTCATCGCTTTTTTAACTCGGTCAATACGGCGCTCGATCATTTCGATATCAGAGAAAATAAGCTCCATATTGATGGTTTCAAGGTCACGCATCGGGTCGATACTGCCGTCAACGTGGATGATGTTTGAATCCTCGAAGCAGCGTACAACGTGGATGATAGCATCACATTCGCGGATGTGAGAAAGGAACTTGTTTCCGAGTCCCTCACCCTTGGACGCGCCCTTTACAAGACCTGCGATGTCAACAAATTCGATGACAGCGGGAGTATATTTTTCGGGGTTATACATTTCCGCGAGCTTGTCAAGACGTGCATCGGGAACTGCAACGACACCGACGTTCGGATCAATAGTGCAGAACGGATAGTTTGCAGACTCCGCACCTGCGTTTGTGATAGCATTGAAAAGTGTACTTTTGCCGACGTTCGGCAGACCTACGATTCCTAATTTCATTTTAATAACAGCGAGTGCATTTACCCTCGCATCTCCTTGATCTTATTTGATTGTATAAAAATACATCTTATATTATAGTACAAAACGGGGCAAGAATCAAGGGTGTTTTCGAAAATTCTTTTTATTGTGAAATTTACGTCATTTACCTTGATAAAAATTGGTATAAAATTCATAAAATATTAAACACTTTTTGTCAGAAACGTGATATAATGAATTTGGTCAGATTTTTGACGAAATTAACAATTTGACGTCTTTGTGAAAATATGAACAAACAATTGTGCACATTGACACAAAATTGACAATATAACGATACATGAAAACTCATAGAAAGGATGTAATAAACTATGGCAACAAAAATTCTTGTAGTTGATGATGATCTTAACATTTGCGACCTGCTTCGTCTCTATTTTGAAAACGAGGGCTATGAGGTTAAAACCGCAAACGACGGTGCAGAGGGCGTAAGCTTCTTTAAAATGTACGAGCCCGATCTCGTTCTTCTCGACATAATGCTCCCCAAAAAGGACGGCTGGCAGGTTTGCCGCGAGATCCGTGAGGTCTCCTCAAAGCCGATCATTATGCTCACCGCAAAGGGAGAGGTTTTCGACAAGGTTCTCGGACTTGAGCTTGGAGCTGACGATTTTATGGTTAAGCCCTTTGAAACCAAGGAGCTTTCCGCGCGTGTTAAAGCGGTTCTTCGCCGTTACAGCGCACACGATAATCAGAATGATGATGAAACAATCAAATTCGACAATATCGAGATCAGCCGTCAGAAATATGAGCTTAAGCTGAACGGCAAATCGGTTGACATTCCTCCGAAGGAGCTCGAGCTTCTTTACTTCCTTGCAAGCAACTATAACCGCGTATTTACCCGTGATCAGCTTCTTGACAAGGTTTGGGGCTTTGACTATCTCGGCGACTCACGTACCGTTGACGTACACGTTAAGCGTCTGCGTGAGAAGCTTGAGGGCGTTTCCGATAAGTGGATACTCAAAACCGTTTGGGGCGTCGGATACAAGTTTGAGCTGCTTCAGTAATTAAAAAAACGCATAAATAAAGTACAGCACCTCCATCGTCGATAAAACGGTGTCTTTGCTGTACTTTTTGTGTTTTCCCGTTATTTGGGGAGAACAACAAATGGGTGTATATTTTATTCGCACGGTGAGGGCTCATCCTGCTTGTGTAAGTGCTCTGCAATGGTGAGGATGAATTTTGCACAGGTTGGATGGTGAGTTGGTGTTATATTGCCAAAATATGCGTATAATGTCCGTGTGCCGGCATATATAGCGCGTTCAACGGCTCGGCGGCAGTTTCGCTCAACGCTTGCGACGGATGTGGCATGGCAGAGTCTTGCGACTGCCGGGTAGAGCGTTTTGGTTGCATAAACGGTGGCTTTTGGATTATAGTATGCGAGCATTATCGCGCAGCGAAGGTATTCATAGCCATACGAGCTTGCACTGATGCCGAGTCGCAGCAGAATGTCGGTGACGCGGATATCAAGCATTAAGTCGTTTCTATACAAACGGTCTATATTCATGCGAGCTTACCGGTCGCTTCCTGCGGTATTATCAGCTGACAGCGCATCCGTTCCGAAAGTATGGAAATGAAGCGGCGAGGCGATATACCGTTTGTACTTGTCAGAGCGCAGGCGAAATATTCATCGAAAAGGGGAAGTTTACCTGAGCTTGCCGCCATTTTCAGTGCTGTTCGCATATCGCGCTCAACGCAGGAAACGGTGGTTTTGTATATATCTGCAATGTTACGGTAAAGTCCGGTTATAACATTGCGTATTGCGCCGGGATCGGCATAAACGATTTTAACCGCGAGAGAAAGGTATTTAAATCCCTTGAGGTGAGATGGTACTCCAAGCTCGTTTATTAGAAGCTCGATCAGTGTCGTTAATTCGTTATCATTATCGGTCGATTCTGTTTTTATATATGTCTTTGATGACATTGAATTGCTCCTTGTGTGTCGTTTTTTTACCGTATATATTATCGTATATATTATACCATATATAATATTTGATTTCAATTGGGAGTCCGCATGAACATTCGCAGGTTTGTTTGGCATCAATCAATATAATAATCTCGAAATATGTCGAAAAAACACTATTGTGTTGACAATTCTTTATTCGGGTGATATAATAAAGTTACTCTTTTTGAAAGGAAACCGTTTGGCGGTATAATTGTTATGAAAATTTACAGATCTCTCACCGAGCTTATCGGTAAAACTCCGCTTATGGAGCTTGTTAACTATAATTCTTCCGAGTCCCTCGGAGCGCGTGTGCTTGCAAAGCTTGAATATTTTAATCCGGCAGGAAGCGTTAAGGACAGAGTTGGCGCGAAAATGATCGAGGACGCAGAAAAAAGCGGTAAGCTGAAGCCGGGGGCGACCATAATCGAGCCGACCAGCGGAAACACGGGTATCGGACTTGCGGCTGTTGGAGCGGCAAAGGGTTACAAGGTTGTTTTAACGATGCCCGATACGATGAGCGTTGAGCGTATCAGCTTACTGCGCGCATACGGTGCGGAGCTTGTTTTGACCGACGGTGCACTCGGCATGACGGGGGCTATTGAAAAAGCAAATGAGCTTGCCGCATCCATTCCGGGAAGCTTTATTGCAGGGCAGTTCGTGAATCCAGCAAATCCTGCGGCACATTACGAAACGACCGGCCCTGAGATATGGGACGACACAGACGGTAAGGTTGATATTTTCGTTGCAGGCGTTGGTACGGGCGGTACACTTTCGGGTACGGGACGTTATCTTAAAGAGAAGAATCCTGATGTAAAGATTGTTGCAGTTGAACCGGCATCCTCGCCGCTTCTTTCAAAGGGTACTGCAGGTGCGCACGGGCTTATGGGAATTGGTGCTAATTTCGTTCCCGATACGCTTGACACATCGGTTTATGACGAGATCATCTGCGTTACCGAGGAGGAAGCATATGCGGCAGGACGTAAGCTTGTCGGAACAGAGGGCTTACTTGTCGGCATTACATCCGGTGCGGCACTTCATGCGGCAACGCTTCTTGCAAAGCGTCCTGAAAACAAAGGCAAGGTTATAGTCGCGCTTTTACCCGATACGGGCGACAGATACCTTTCAACTCCTATGTATAAATAAAAAAGTCACGTTGACTTGGTTTTGTCCGGTCAACGTGATTTTTATATTGTGATATTACATCGGAATCATTGCAAAGAATGACATGAGGACGACTGTTATAAGTCCGCAGACGGCAATTGACAGTCCGCTCATTGCCTCCTCGACCTCACCGAATTCATGTGCACGGGATGTGCCGATTGCGTGTGCCGATGTTCCGCAGGCAAGTCCCACGGCGACGGGATGCTTGATTTTAAAGAGCTTCATTATGAAAGATGCAGACGAATAGCCTGTGATACCCGTTAAAGCGATAATGGCAGCCGTTACTGAAGGTATTCCACCAAGCTCCTCAGACATTGCCATACCGATTGGGGTGGTTATTGATTTGGGTAAAAGCGTGATATACTGCTCCTCGGTTATTCCGAAAATGAGTCCTATCGCCAGAACGCAGGAAAGGCTTGTCAGTGCGCCCGAAAGGATTCCGGCGAGGATTGCAAGGGGGTATTTTTTAAGATATGCGATTTTTTCATAAAGAGGGATAGCAAGGCAGACTGTTGTCGGCGTTAACATTAATTGGAAGAATCCTGCGCCGGTGCCGTCATGGCTTCCGTCTGCAAGCAAGCGTCCCTTGACAAAGACATTATAGTCTATTCCGGTGACAAGCAGTAAAACGATTATGACTGCGCCGCTGACTATAAGTGGGTTGAGGATGGGTGATTTGGTTTTCTGCTGTAACTTCAGCGCGAGGAGATAAACGATCGCTGTCAAAAATATTCCAAAGAAGGGAATAGAGGCGGCAAACTCATTGAGCATCGTTTTTGTCCTCCTTTCGATCACGCAGACGTATCAGTGCCTGCGAAACGCGTCCGGTTACCACCATGACGATGGGTGTTGTGATAAGCGTTACCACAATGATAGGAAGAATAAATTTTTTGCATTCCTCAACGCTTCCGATCAAGCTTACGAGCGGTGCGACAAACATTATCGGCATCAATGAGATAAGCCAATCGCCGACTGCTTTGACCTGATGCACCTTAACGATGCCGATAAGCAAAGCGAGAAACATCAGGGCAAGGCCGTATATACTGCCGGGAATGGGCAAGGGTATGATGTAATGAAGAAGCTCGCCGAGAAATGAAACGGCGGCTATTATTGTTATCTGAGAAAGGTATTTCATAATAATCACCATGTCTTTGCGCGGCAAAGACTTCCTTATCGTCGATATTTTTGTCGGTTTCGCTTGCGAAATTGGCGGCGAAGCCGGCAAAGACAAAAATTCGTGGCGTGAAAATTTATTTTTCGCGCTATAACTCCGATATTATAAGCTTTGACAACATATATTTTATCATTTTTCGGGTGTCATGTCAAGGCGTTCGCAGAATAAGTGATTTTTTACATACGGATGGTGATTTTTACTGTTTGTCACGATAAAAGTGCACTAAAACGGTGATATTTGTTTGTACACAATGCCAAAAATAAAATAATATGTGTATTTCTATTGACAAACACCACAATATATGGTATTATGAAAAGGCAACACCCACTATATATTGTGGTTTTGGGAAAATGTGCACTCGATTTGAAATATTTACATTACGGAGAAAAAAGCTATGAAGATAATCAAAAGAAACGGCTCTGAGGCGGAGTTCAATAAGGAAAAAATAGCCATCGCCATAACAAAGGCAAACAATGCGGTTGAGGAGGCTGTACGCATAACGCCTCTGCAGATTGAGCGAATCGTTGAGGCTGTTGTTATCGCGTGTGAATCGCTCGGACGCTCGCCCGGAGTTGAGGAAGTTCAGGATATGGTTGAGCATCAGCTCATGGCGCACGGTGCTTTTGAGGTTGCGAAGATTTATATTACTTACCGTTACACAAGAAGCCTTGTCCGCCAGTCTAACACCACCGACGACCGTATTCTTTCGCTTATCGAATGTAACAATGAAGAAGCAAAGCAGGAAAACTCCAATAAGAATCCTGTTATCAATTCAACCCAACGTGACTATATGGCAGGCGAGGTTTCGCGCGATATCACCAACCGCATACTTCTTCCCGAGGATATCGTAAAAGCGCACAACGAGGGTATCATACATTTCCACGACACCGACTATTTTGCACAGCATATGCACAACTGTGACCTCGTAAACCTCGAGGATATGCTGCAGAACGGCACGGTTATCACCGGAACACTCATCGAGCGGCCGCACAGCTTCTCGACCGCCTGCAATATCGCAACGCAAATCATTGCGCAGGTTGCATCCAACCAGTACGGCGGACAGTCGATCTCGCTGACTCATCTTGCACCGTTCGTTCAGGTCAGCCGCGAGAAGATCACCGCTGACGTTAAGGCTGAAAATGCCGGTGTGGGACGTGAGCTTACCGATGAACAGATAAGCGAGCTTGTTGAGCGCAGACTCAAGGAGGAGATCCGTCGCGGTGTTCAGACGATACAGTATCAGGTGGTAACGCTGCTGACGACAAATGGACAGGCTCCGTTTGTAACTGTTTTCATGTACCTCAA
This sequence comes from uncultured Lachnospiraceae bacterium, assembly GCA_964430755.1. Classification (GTDB taxonomy): domain Bacteria; phylum Bacillota; class Clostridia; order Oscillospirales; family CAG-272; genus Flemingiibacterium. Next base: position 15,049 of record CAYSFT010000049.1, read on the forward strand.
TGAGGCAAAGAACGAAGCCGAAAAGCGTGACCTTGCGATGATAATTGAGGAGGTTCTTAATCAGCGGTATCAGGGCGTTAAGAATGAAAAGGGCGTTTGGGTGACGCCTGCCTTTCCGAAGTTGGTTTACGTTTTAGAGGAGGACAATATAAACGAGGATGCGCCTTACTATTATTTAACCAGGCTTGCGGCAAAATGTACTGCCAAGCGTATGGTTCCCGACTATATTTCCGAGAAGAAGATGCTTGAACTCAAGATTGACAAAAACGGAGAGGGACACTGTTACACCTGTATGGGATGCCGTAGCTTTTTAACCCCGTACGTTGACGAGAACGGTCAGCCGAAGTATTACGGACGCTTCAATCAGGGCGTTGTAACACTTAACCTCGTTGACATTGCGCTTTCCTCCGAAAGAGATATGGATGCGTTCTGGAGAATATTCGACGAGCGTCTTGATCTTTGTCACCGTGCGCTGATGTGCCGTCACAATCGACTCAAGGGTACACTTTCCGATGCCGCGCCGATCCTTTGGCAGTACGGTGCACTTGCAAGACTCGAAAAGGGTGAAGTTATCGACAAGCTCCTTTACGGCGGTTACTCAACAATATCACTCGGTTACGGCGGACTTTACGAATGTGTACGCTATATGACCGGCAAATCGCACACCGATCCCGAGGCAACGCCGTTTGCACTCAAGGTTATGGAATATATGAACGCTGCCTGCAAGAAGTGGAAAGCGGAGCATAATATTGATTTCTCGCTTTACGGAACTCCGCTTGAATCAACGACATACAAGTTTGCAAAGTGCCTCCAGCGCCGTTTCGGTATAATCAAGGGCGTTACCGACAAGTCGTATATAACCAACTCGTATCACATTCACGTTACCGAGGACGTAAACGCTTTTGATAAGCTGATATTTGAGGCACAGTTCCAGGCACTTTCGCCCGGCGGTGCGATCAGCTATGTTGAAGTTCCGAATATGCAGAATAATCTCGAAGCGGTCATGCAGGTCATTCGCTGTATTTACGATAACATCATGTACGCCGAGCTTAACACCAAGAGCGACTACTGCCAGGAGTGCGGCTTTGACGGTGAGATTGAGATTCGTGAAGATGGTGGGAAGCTCGTCTGGACCTGTCCGCAGTGCGGCAATCAGGATCAGGACAAGATGAACGTCGCTCGCCGTACCTGCGGCTATATCGGTACGCAGTATTGGAATCAGGGACGCACGCAGGAAATCAAGGAAAGAGTGCTTCACTTATAATGTATTACGGAAACATTAAGAACTGCGATATTGCCGACGGTGTCGGTGTACGAGTGACGCTGTTTGTGTCGGGATGTACCAATCGGTGTGAGCACTGCTTTCAGCCGGAAACGTGGGATTTTCACTACGGTGAACCGTTCACTAAAGAGGTTGAAGACAAGATTCTCTCGATGCTTGCACCGAGCTATATAAACGGTTTGACCGTACTCGGAGGTGAGCCGTTTGAACCGTCGAATCAGCGTGATATTCTGCCGTTTTTGCGTCGAGTGCGTGAAGCATACCCCGATAAAACGATATGGGCGTTTTCGGGATTCACACTTGAGGAACTCCTCGCTGACGGCTCTCATCCGCGATGTGAGGTTACGGATGAAATGCTCGCGCTGCTTGACGTGCTTGTTGACGGGCGTTATGAACATTCAAAACGCAATCTTATGTTAAAATTCCGCGGCTCATCAAATCAACGGCTCATTGACATGAAGGCGACGCTCCAAAGAGGCGACATTGTTTTATGGGATGAATAAACAGAATCGGGCGCATCATAACGGTGTGCCTGTTTTTTATACCAAACTAACCTCAGCCGCGAAGCGGAGTCACTGCGCTGCAGAAACAATGAAGCGACTGATGCCGGCGAAGCTGGCAGGAGAAACGGTTACCGCCGACAAAGCGAATCCGGAGCCGTCAGGCGGAGTTGAGCGCGAATCGAGCGCAGGCAAGGAAGACGGGAGGAGTCCGAGTGCACTCGCCGAAGGCGATGTGCTGTGGGGCAAACTGCGC
>CAYSFT010000050.1:0-15942 GCA_964430755.1 uncultured Lachnospiraceae bacterium
AAAACTGCGCAGCTGGTGTCCATCCCTCTCGAATGATACGATGTTCGAAGCAGCGCACTTCGGGGAATTGCTTTCTTTCGCTTTTGGGCGCAAAAGTAACTTTTATCCCCGAAATATAAAGATACATTAAATCTCTTTGTATTGCGCTTCGAATTTCGCGTAACTCGAGGAGGATGGGACACCAGCTGGCGCAGGTTTCTCACCCTCCTCGGACTCCTCCCGTCTTCCTTGCCTGCGCTTGATTCGCGCTCAACTCCGCCTGACGGCTCCGGATTCGCTTGGTCAGCTGTGACCGTTCGTGACTTTTGTAGGGGGCGACGTCCTCGACGCCCCTCTTGCACCTTCATTGTTTCTTTTGCGCAGTTGCACTCGAATTTCTCGTAAATTCAAAACGTAACACTCCGAACCACGTAAAAATATTTATAATATTTTTAAAAATTCACACTATGTTTGTTGCTTTTAGAGCATAATAGGTGTAAAATTATAAATAATGAAATATATTCCCACGGCTGAATTAAGTCGAGAGAAGAAAGAGAGCAGTTAATATGAGCCTTGTCAAAAAGCATATCGCCGACGGCGTTAATTTAACTTATATCGAAACAGATAAATTCAAAACCGGAACACTGTCTGTAAATTTCATCGCACCACTTGACCGTGCAAGTGCGGCAAGAAACGCGCTTATCCCCAATATACTCATGCGCGGCTCGAAGAAATATCCCAACATGGCAGAGATAAATAAAAAACTCGATTACCTCTATGCCTCAAGCCTTTCCGCGCGTAACATGAAACGCGGTGAAATGCAGATATTCGGCATGGGCGCAGGTATGATCGACTCCGCTTACGCAATGAACGGCGAGGATATCACAGCCGAAGTGACCGATTTTGTCGGCGAAATCCTCTTTAACCCGATTACAAACGGTAACGCCTTTGACACAGCGTACACCGAAAGTGAAAAAAGTAACTTAATTGACGCAATCAAGTCAAAGATCAACAACAAAACCTATTACGCACGTCAGCGTTGTATACAGGAAATGTGCAAGAACGAACGTTTCGGACTCGACGAAACAGGTACAGTCGAAGACGTTGCAGCCTGCACGCCCGAAAACCTTTTCGCTCACTATAAAACCGCACTTGAAACCTATCCCGTCGAAATCTTCTTCGTCGGAAAATGTGACATTGATGCACTCGCAAAGAAGCTCGCGGAAATGTTCACAAAGCTCGACCGTAAGCCAATCGAAATCCCCAAAACGGAAGTCGTACGCTCCTGCGATAATCCTAAAAGCATCACTGAGGATATGCCCGTTAACCAGGGAAAGCTGACGATCGGCTTCCGTTCGGGAATAACCCTCGGCGATGACGATTATCCCGCACTTATGATGTTCAACGAGGTGTTTGGCGGCGGCGTTACCTCAAAGCTCTTCATGAACGTGCGCGAAAAGATGAGCCTTTGCTATTACTGCGCAAGTGCACCCGATGCAACAAAGGGACTTCTCACCGTCGCAAGCGGTATCGAGGTTGACAAACGTGACATCGCCGAAAAAGCTATATTCGATCAGCTCGAAGCAACACGTGCAGGAGAGCTCACCGATGAGGAAATAACAAGCGCAAGAATGGGACTTGTTAACACCTACCGTGAGCTTGCAGACAGTGCAAGAGGACTCGAAACCTGGTATCTCGGCAGAGCACTTGCAGGTCTTTCCGATACGCCCGATGACGTTATAGCGGCACTGTCAAAGGTCACTCGTGACGATATAGTAGCTGCGGCGAAAAAAGCATCGCTCGATACGGTATATTTCCTTAACGGTACGCTGAAAGGAGCCAACAAAAATGCTTAACGTCACAACCAAGAAAAGTGAATTTCTCAAAGAAGAATATTACACATACAAGCACAAAAGCGGACTCGACGTTTACGTTTTTCCGAAAAAGCTTTCAACCTCGTATGCACTCTTTGCAACACGTTACGGCTCAATAGATTCAAAATTCAAGCTCGAGGGCGATAAGGACTTCACAGTCGTACCCGACGGTATCGCTCACTACCTTGAGCACAAGCTTTTCGAAAACCCGAACGGCGAAGATACCTTCACACGTTATGCAAAATACGGCGCAAACGCAAACGCTTACACGGGCAACACCATGACTGCATACCTTTTTTCGTGCACCTCGAATTTCAAGGAGTCACTTGAAATACTGCTCGACTTTGTTTCAACCCCATACTTCACGCCCGAAACGGTGCAAAAGGAACAGGGCATAATCGCGCAGGAGATACGCATGTACGACGACCATCCCTCGCGAAAGCTCTATCAGATGATGCTCGAAGCACTCTATGAAAAGCACAACGTCCGTATCAACGTGGCAGGCACGGTTGAATCCATCTCGCATATAACTGCGGATATTCTCTACGAATGTTACCGTGTTTTCTATAACCTTTCGAATATGATGCTTATCGTTTGCGGCGATGTCAGCATTGACGAGGTGAACGAGGTCTGCGATAAGGTGTTAAAAGAACAAGCACCTGCAAATATCATCCGCGATTATCCCGAGGAAAAGGCGGAGGTATATCAGTCCCGAATCGAATGTGAAATGCAGGTTTCAAAACCGCTCTTTGCAATCGGCATCAAGGATGTTGATATTCCCGATGATCCTATGGCAAGAATGAAAAAATCCGCGGCGATGGATATTCTCAACGATGTGCTTTTCGGTAAGTCGGGCGAGTTTTATAACAAGCTCTACGAGGAGGGTATCATTTCAGGCTCGCTCGACGTCGGTTACGGCATCTGCAAGAGCTATGCAAACAACTCGATCTTTGGCGAGGGCACAGATCCCGATGAGGTTTTTGACCGTTTCAAGGCGTGCGTCAACGATGCAAAGGAAAACGGCATCAGCCGCGAGGATTTTGAGCGTTCCAAGCGTGCACTTTACGCGGCAATGATACGTTGGTTTGACAGCACCGAGGATATCGCAAACAACTTCCTGCAATTTAAGCTCGACGACGGTGACCTTCTCGACTATGCGGACGCAATTGGGGGCGTGACATACGAGGACGCGACCGCACTTCTCGATGCGGCATACAAGGATGAATATTACACGCTCGCCGTGGTTAATCCGCTCGGAACGGAGGAAGAAAAATGATACCGTCATTTCTTTCAAACATCATCTCCTTTCCGGGACTCGGCATTGGCAATTTCAAGCTTGATCCGGTGGCGTTTGAGATACCGCTTCCGTGGACGGACGGCAAAACCCATCCGATCATGTGGTACGGAATCATCATAACGCTCGCAATGGTGATCGGTTTTATCATCGCACTTCGCAAAGCGAAATTCGAGGGAATCAGCACAGATAACGTGCTTGACCTCGCCGTTTATCTGATGATCGCCGCAATACTCGGTGCAAGACTTTACTATGTAATCATGTCGCCCGGCGACTATCATTCCCTTTACGATGTCATTGCCATATGGGAAGGCGGACTTGCCATATACGGCGGAATCATCGCAGGTGCGCTTACAATATTTATATATACAAGAATCAAAAAGATAAAAACGGCAAAGGTGCTTGACATCGCCGCCCCGGGACTTATAATCGGACAGGCTATCGGCCGCTGGGGCAATTTCTTCAATGCCGAGGCACACGGTACAGTCACCGAGCTTCCGTGGAGAATGGGCATTATTGAGGACGGCATCGGCACGATGCAGTACTATCACCCAACATTCCTTTACGAATCGCTTTGGAACGTAATCGGCTTCATTCTTATAATGACCTTCTATAAAAAGAAGAAATTTGACGGTCAGCCGACGCTATGGTATCTTGTTTGGTACGGCTTCGGGCGCTTCTTCATCGAGGGACTGCGCACCGACAGCTTGTATCTTTTTGAATCGTTACTTGGCAGAACAGTACGCGTTTCACAGCTTGTTGCGGCGATATGTGTACTCGGCGGCATTGCGGCGTTGATTGTGTTTGGCAGACGTGCCAAGGAACGCGCGATGGAAACTGAGGAATACGTATCCATCTGCGGCGAAAAAGAAGCCGATGACGATGCTCCGGCGTATGACGTTAAGCCTTCCGCTGAAGAAATAACCAAAGCTGAAGTTTCCAAGCAGACAGAGGTTGAAGATAGCGAAAGCGCAGAGGAGTGACACGGGTGTTCGAAGTGCGTTGCTTCGAACATCGTATCATTCGAGAAGGACGAACACCAACGCTGGCGCGAAGGTTTTCGCCCCTCTCGAGCTCTCCCCCTTTCCTTTGCCTGCGCTCGGTTCGCGCTCAACTCCGCTTTGCGGCTCCGGATTCGCTTTGTAGACTTCAACCGTTCGTCCGCCGCCAGCTTCGTCGGCGGCTCTGATACACTTTTTTCGTTTCGCTGCTTAAACTTACTCAAAGCCTTCCCCTGGGGGGAAGGTGGCACGCCAACGGCGTGACGGATGAGGGTATGCCTCGCTCTTTGGGAGAGGTGTCGAATGAAGTGAGACGGGGAGGGCTTTGTGCAGTAGACGCCAAAGATGTGATTATAGAAACGATAACCACTATTCGGTGCTTGGGATACCGAACGGAGGCGGAGGAGCCGGAGTGAGGCGGACCCCAACTACCGAGAGCGTTTTCGGAGGGTTTATGCGAACGACCTGTGAAGCGATAGCGTATATTAAAGTTTTTTGCCAGTACGCTTTTAGCATATCGCTTCGCGAATGCCTCAAAAAAGCCGCGTAATTCCCATATGCAACCCCATATACACACCCACAAACACTCAAGGAGGACAAAACCAATGGCCAACATTATCGACGGAAAGAAAATCGCATCCGAGGTACGCGCGGACATCGCGGCTGAATGTGCGGCACTTAAAGAAAAGGGTATCACACCCGGACTTGCCGTAATCATCGTCGGCGAGGATCCTGCGTCCAAGGTATACGTTAAGAATAAGAAGAAAGGCTGTGAGGAGGTCGGCTTTCACTCGGAGGTCTACGAGCTTCCCGAGGAAACCACCGAGGAGGAATTACTTGCTCTTGTTCACAAGCTGAACGGCGACGATAAGATTCACGGTATCCTTGTACAGCTTCCGCTTCCGAAGCACCTCAACGATGAGGTTATCATTCAGAATATTGATCCCAAAAAAGACGTTGACGCTTTCCATGAGATAAACGTCGGTAAGATAATGATCGGTAATCACGACTTTTTACCGTGTACACCTGCCGGCGTTATGGTACTGCTTGAGCGAAGCGGCATCGAGGTTTCGGGCAAGGAATGTGTCGTTGTCGGAAGAAGCAACATTGTCGGCAAGCCCCAGGCTATGCTCTTGCTCCACGCAAACGGAACTGTAACCGTCTGCCATTCGAGAACCAAGGACCTCGCCGAGGTTACACGCCGCGCAGACATTCTCGTCGTTGCAATCGGCAAGGCGGACTTCATCACCGGCGACATGGTCAAAGAGGGCGCAGTCGTCATCGACGTCGGCATGAATCGCCGTGCGGACGGTAAGCTCACAGGTGACGTTGACTTCGCAAGCGTTGAGCCGAAAACATCGTATATAACGCCCGTCCCCGGCGGCGTTGGACCTATGACAATTACCATGCTTCTCTCCAACACATTGACCGCGGCAAAGAAGTCTGTCAAATAAATCACAAACCCACCAAAAATTACTGTTCTTTTTCGTGTTCGATGTGCAAAAGTAACATTGACAAATCACGTGAATTATGTTACAATATGTGATAGAGATGTTAATTTTAACTCAAAAATGTGAATTTCTGCATAAAGTTAACATTTTCACATAAAAAGCACCAACCGTTAAAACGAAAGGAGGCACATCAGCATGAACCCCTCTCGCAGAACAGTTATCAGAGAATTACTCGCCGAAAAACCGTTCATCGCGCTTAAAGAGCTTGAGGCGATCTTCCCCGAGGTTTCGAGCATGACGCTTCGTCGTGACATCGAATATTTCGAAAAGCAGGGCGAAGCCATCAAGGTGCGCGGCGGTGCACGATCAATGAAGTACATAACGACAACTATGGAGGATTCCTTCCATAAGCGACTCGGCGAAAACCTAAGCGCAAAGGAAAAGATCGCAAGACGTGCAATCGAGCTTATCGAAACAGGACGTTCCCTTTTCCTCGATTCCGGAACAACGGTACTGACACTCGCATCCCTGCTCCCCGACGAAAGACACACAATAATAACAACCGGCCCGAATGTCGCTCTTGAGCTTATCAAGAAGAAAAAGCCGATTGTAAATCTTGTCGGAGGCATGGTAAACCGCGACAATATTTCAATTCTCGGAAGTCAGGCGCTCCGTTTCCTTGAAGATATCAATATAGATATCGCATTTATAGTGCCGTCGGGCTTCTCGCTCAAAAACGGACTTACGAGCGGTAACTATTCCGAATGTGAGCTTAAGCGTATGGTCATCGAAAAGGCACGGCAGGTCGTCGTCCTCGTTGACACCTCGAAGCTCGATCGGAGTCTGCCGTTCACCGTGTGCGGTCTCGATAAGATTCACACGATTGTTGCAAACGATTACCTGCCCGATGATATAACCGAAGCTGCCAAGGCGGCAGGCGTTAACATCATCATCGCGCAGTGATAATTTAAATTTATAATTAATTATGAAAGGAAGATATTAACCATGGCAACCGCAGTAATTATGCCTCGTCAGGGACAGAGCGTTGAAAGCTGTATCATCACCGAGTGGGCCAAGAAAAAGGGCGACACGGTGGCAGTTGGCGACGTACTCTTCTCATACGAGACAGACAAGTCAAGCTTTGACGAAAAATCCGAGGTCGCAGGTACTCTTCTCGAAGTACTCGCAGCCGAGGGCGATGACGTTCCCTGCCTTGAGGTCGTTTGTATCATAGGCGACGCAGGCGAGGACATCTCCGCACTTATTCCGAAGAAAGAGGAGGCGGCTCCTCAAACAGCACCGGCACCGGAGGCAGCACCTGCACCCGAAGCACCGGCAGCAGCACCGGCAGCGGCTCCTGTTGCAGCACCCGTTGCAACCGAAGCAACAGGCGACATTCTCCGCATCTCCCCCAGAGCAAAGAAGCTCGCACTCACAGCAGGCGCAGACCTCTCGAAGGTCGTTGCAACCGGTCCTATGGGCAGAATCATCGAGCGCGACGTAAATGCACTTCTCGATGCAGGCAAAACCACTACTATCGAGGCTGTTGAACGCTTCTTGGCAGGCGAAAGAGTTGTCGTTGAAGACGCTCCCGAAGCAGAAACCGCAGCAGCTCCCGTTAAGACCACAGGCGGTTATACTGATGTTAAGATCACAAACATCAGAAAGGTTATCGCAAAGTCGATGCACGCTTCCCTCTCCAATATGGCTCAGCTCACTCTCAACGCTTCCTTCGATGCAACATCGGTTATGGCGTTCAGAAAGAGCCTCAAGGCAAGCGGCGAGGCACTCGGTATGTCGAACATCACTCTCAACGATATCGTTCTTTATGCCGTTGCCAAGACTCTCAAGGATCACAAGGATCTCAACGCTCACTGGCTCGATGACGTTATGCGCGTATTTGACGACGTTAACCTTGGCATCGCAGTTGACACCGAGCGCGGACTTATGGTTCCCACTCTCATGGCAGCACAGACCATGTCACTCAACGAGCTTTCCGCAAACGCAAAGAGCCTCATCAAGGAGACTCAGGGCGGCTCTATCTCTCCCGACAAGCTTTCCGGCGGTACATTCACTGTAACCAATCTCGGCTCGCTCGGCGTTGAGAGCTTCACTCCCGTTATCAATCCTCCGCAGGTTGCAATCCTCGGTGTCTGCACCATCACACAGCGCATCAAGGCTGACGGTACTACATATCCCGCAATGGGACTCTCCCTCACCTTCGACCATCGCGCACTCGACGGTGCTCCCGCGGCTCGTTTCCTCAAGGATCTCTGCGCAAACCTCGAAAACTTCCAGCTCCTTCTTGCAAAGTAATAGGAGGTATACATAATGTACGAACTTATGATTCTCGGCGGCGGCCCTGCAGGCTACAATGCAGCTGAACGCGCTTCTGCCGGCGGACTCTCCACCCTGCTTATCGAGGAAAGATCTCTCGGCGGCGTATGCCTTAACGAGGGTTGTATCCCGACAAAGACTCTTCTTTATTCCGCAAAGATCTTCGACTATGCAAAGCACAGCGAAGACTACGGCGTAAAGCTCCCCAACGCTTCCATCGACCATGCAGCAGTTGTTGCACGCAAGGACAAGGTTGTAAAGACACTTGTAGGCGGTATCGGCGCAAAGATGAAGCACGGCGGTATCACCGTTGTTAACGGTCACGCTGAAATCAAGGGACGCGACGGCGAAGCATTCAAGGTGGCAGTTGGTGCTGAAACCTACGAAGCTCGCAGACTTCTCATCTGTACCGGTTCTTCGGCGGCTGTTCCTCCGATCCCCGGACTTCGCGAGGGTGTTGCTTCCGGTTTCGTTAAGACAAACCGCGAAATCCTCGATATGACCACTGTTCCGAAGCAGCTTGCAGTTATCGGCGGTGGCGTTATCGGTATGGAAATGGCGTCTTACTTTAACTCGATCGGTTCAAAGGTAACCGTTATTGAAATGATGGATCACATCGGCGGCCCGACTGACGGTGAGATCGCGGCTATTCTTCTTAAGAACTATAAGAAGAAGGGCGTTGAGTTCATGCTCGGCGCAAAGGTTACCGGCGTTGGTACAAATTCCGTAACCTGCGAATACGAGGGCAAGACCGTAGAGGTTGCCGCTGACTGCGTACTCTGCGCTGTCGGACGCCGTGCTAACACTGTTGGTATCGGTCTTGAAAACATCGGCGTTCTCACAGAGCGCGGCGGTATCGTAACAAACGAGTGCGGACGCACCAACATCGGCGGCGTTTGGGCTGCAGGTGACGTTAACGGCAAGTCCATGCTCGCACATACTGCATACCGTGAGGGCGAGGCTGCAATCAACGATATGCTCGGCAAGAAGGATGCTGTCAACTATGACGCTATCCCTGCTGTTATCTACACCAATCCCGAGGTTGCATCCGTTGGTGAAACAAGCGAAACTATCAAGGCAAAGGGTATCGACGCACAGGTTGAATCGTTCACACTCCGTTACAGCGGACGTTATGTTGCTGAAAACGAGGGCGGCGACGGTATCGTTAAGATCATCATCAACAAGGCTCACCGCCGTGTACTCGGTGTACACATGATCGGTACATACGCATCCGAGATCATCTACGGTGCTGCAATGATGGTTGAAAAGCAGATGCGCGTTGAAGACGTAAGAAACTTTGTATTCCCGCATCCCACCGTTTGTGAAGTTATCCGTGAGGGTATGTTCGGAATGTAATTAAAATGCCCTCATCAGTCTCGCTTCGCACAGATGCTTGCATCTGTTACAGTTCTCCCCCAGGGGAAGCCTTATGGTAAGAATCACGTCGATTTTGCAGCGTGGTCAACTCCAAAGCCTTCCCTCGGGGGAAGGTGGTACGCCGCAAGGCGTGACGGATGAGGGAATAAAATGATAAACAAAATAAAAAATCATAAAAGGAGATAAATAACATGCCAAAGAGTCAATATGTAGATCCCGGTAAGGCATTTGAAGCAGGTTATATCCATTTTGAAGATATTCCTGTATGCCAGTACAAGAAAACCCTCGCTGAGGAAAAGAAGATTTACACCAAGGAAGATTTCATGCGCATTTACCGCGACATGGCTATCATCCGTGAGTTCGAGACCATGCTTAACGAGGTTAAGGTTAAGAGCGAATACAACGGTGTAACCTACAACAACCCCGGCCCTGCTCACCTTTCCATCGGTCAGGAAGCAAGTGCTGTCGGTGAAGCTTACTGCCTTGATATCAACGACTTCTCGTTCGGTTCTCACAGAAGCCACGGCGAAATCCTCGCAAAGGGTCTTTCCTCCATCCACAAGCTCGATGATACAGAGCTTTACGACATCATGAAGGAATTCCTCGACGGTACAGTTCTTAACGTTGTTGAAAAGCACATGAACGCCGGCGGCAACATCAAGGAGCTTGCTATCAACTTCCTTCTCTACGGCGCACTCGCAGAAGTATTCGCACGTACCACCGGCTTTAACAAGGGTCTCGGCGGTTCCATGCACGCTTTCTTCATTCCTTTCGGACTTATGCCTAACAACGCTATCGTTGGTGCATCTGCTCCTATCGCACTCGGTGCTGCTCTTTATAAGAGATCTAACCACAAGCCCGGTATCGTTATCTCCAACTGCGGTGACGGTGCAACCGGACGCGGCCCCGTTCTCGAGGCTCTCAACTTCGCTTCTATGGACCAGATCACAAAGCTCTGGGGTATGGAAGGCAAGTACAGCGCTGACGGTATGCCGATCCTCTTCAACGTATTCAACAACCACTACGGTATGGGCGGTCAGACCCGCGGTGAGACCATGGGTTATGACATGGTTGCTCGTCTCGGTGCAGGCTTCAATCCTCAGCAGATGCACGCAGAGCGCGTAAACGGTTACGATCCGCTCGCAGTTATCGACGCTGTAACAAGAAAGAAGGAGCTCCTCCTCGCAGGTAAGGGTCCCGCACTTCTCGACGTTGTTACTTACCGTGTATCCGGTCACTCCCCGTCCGACTCCTCCACATACAGAACTGTTGAGGAAATCGAGGCTTGGAAGGCAGCAGACCCGATCGTTGCATTCAAGAACAAGCTCATCAAGGGCAAGATCGCAACCGAGAACGACTTCGCTGTAATGCATGAGCAGATCACAAACCGCATGACCGAGATCATGAAGCTCGCTATCAACGATGAGATCTCGCCTCGTATGGACCTCCAGAAGAACCCTGATGCTATCTCGTCCATCATGTTCTCCAACGAAAAGGTTAAGAGCATGGATCCCACCCGTGAAGCTGACGTTCTCATGCCCAAGGAAGAGTGTCCTCGTGTTAAGGAGATCGCAGGCAAGGTTAGAACCGCAACCGATAAGGACGGCAAGCCTGTTTCCAAGATGAAGATGTACAACCTCACCGACGGTCTCTTTGAGCCGATCATCGACAAGTTCTACGACGATCCCACCCTCATCGCATACGGTGAAGACAACCGTGACTGGGGCGGAGCATTCGGCGTTTACAAGAAGATGACCGAGGCTATTCCTTACCACAGATTCTTCAACTCTCCTATTTCCGAGTCTGCTATCGTTGGCTCTGCAGTAGGTTACGCAATGTGCGGCGGCCGCGCTATCGTTGAGCTCATGTACGCTGACTTCATCGGCTGTGCAGGCGACGAAATCTTCAACCAGATGGCTAAGTGGCAGTCCATGTCCGCAGGTATCCTCAAGATGCCTATCGTACTCCGCGTTTCCGTTGGTTCCAAGTACGGCGCACAGCACTCTCAGGACTGGACCGCACTCTGTGCACACATTCCGGGCCTCAAGGTTATCTTCCCGAACACCCCTGCAGACGCAAAGGGCCTTATGACCTCTGCTCTTGAGGGTACCGACCCTGTAATCTGCTTCGAGTCGCAGAGAATCTACGGTATCGGCGAGCAGTTCATGAAGGACGGCGTTCCGGAAGGTCACTACGAGATCACTCTCGGCGATCCCGACATCAAGCGCGAGGGTAAGGATGTTACCATTCTCACCATCGGTGCTACTCTCTACCGTGCAATGGACGCTGCAAAGACTCTCCAGGAGAAGTACAACATCTCCGCAGAGGTTATCGACGCACGTACCATCGTTCCGTTCGATTACTCCAAGGTTATCGAGTCCGTTAAGAAGACCGGTAAGATCGTTATCGTTGGTGACGCTGTTGAGCGTAACTCGGTAATGAAGGATATGGCTGCAAACATTGCAGAGTTCGCATTCGATTACCTCGATGCACCTCCGATCGCTCTCGGTTCTCGTAACTGGATCACTCCCTGCTACGAGCTCGATGCAGAGTTCTTCCCGCAGGCTGACGGTATCATCGATATCATTCATGAAAAGCTCATGCCCATCCCGGGTTACGTTGCAAAGACAAACTGCAGCGATGTTGAGCGCATGAACAGAAGCAAAGTAGGTCTTTAATTTATAAAAAGGGGCTGTCTCATCGGGCAGCCCCTGATTTTGTGAGGGGTAAATCGAAGCGCATAGGAGTTACGCGGCTTTTTTGAAAAAAAGCCTGGCAAAAAACTTTAATATACGCATTCGCTCACAGAGTCCTCGCATAACGCTTCGAAAACGCTCTCGGTAGTCGGGTCCCGCCTCGCTTCGGCTCCTCCGCCTCCGCTCGGTATCCCAACGACCGTGCACCATTACCGCTTCTTTAACCACATCTTTGGCGTTTGCGGCAAGCGGTTAGTCGCTGATTTTGGTTTCGATTTTCGAAGTTCCTCGCTTCGCCTACCGAATTATACAGATAACGCCAACCGGCATAAAAACTAATTTTAATACGGACGTATTTTGAGAGGGTGATAGCTTACCCTTTTACACTAACGATTCGTTGGGACACCGAGCGGAGGCGGAGGAGCCGAAGCGAGGAGGGTTCCCAACTTACTCTGTGGCTTTCGAAGCGTTATCGAGCGTCCTGTGAAGCGATAGCGTCATTAAAGTTCTTTGCCAGGCTTTCTTTCAAGAAAGCCGCGTAACTCTCATACGCAATATCTTCTACACCTAAAAACAAGAGGTCAACCTATGAAACTCTATATCAACACAAACACCAACCCATATTTTAACCTCGCCTCAGAGGAATATCTGCTGACACACGCCGAGGATGATATCATTATGCTCTGGCGCAATGAGCCGGCAGTTATCATCGGCAAGAATCAGAACGCATTCGCCGAGATAAATTTTGACTATACCAATGAAAACAACATCAAGGTCGTTCGCAGACTGACCGGCGGCGGCGCGGTATTCCATGACCTCGGCAACGTCAATTTCACCTTTATTTCACCAAGCGGCGGTCATCTTTCAAGCGGCATACGCGAGGGAGGACTCGACTTCGCACATTTCACAAAGCCGATCATAAACGCCCTTTGCTCACTTGGCGTCAAAGCCGAGCTGTCGGGAAGAAACGACATAATCGTGCATACCGATGACGGTGAGCGTAAGGTCTCCGGAAACGCACAATGCGTCGTTGACGGCACAACACTGCACCACGGCACACTTCTCTTTTCCGCCGAGATGTCAAGACTTCAAGGTGCGCTGAATGTCGATCCCGCTAAATTAAAATCAAAAGGCATTGCGAGTGTACGAAGCCGTGTTGCAAACATACGCGACCTTCTTGATGTGAATGTACAACTGCCGAATGCCATAGCGTTTGAAGAACATCTTGCAAAGTGGCTGTCACGTGAATTTTCGTGTGCGGCAGAGAAATTTTCCGAGCAGATGGAAAACGAGATCAATAAGCTCGCAGACAAAAAATATTCAACCGATGCGTGGAATCTGCACCGCTTCGGAAGCTTCGAGAAAGAAAGACGCAGACGCTTTGACTATGGTACGGTTGAGGTATTCTTAACCGTAAAGGACGGCGTGATCGGTGACATCGCAATCGGCGGTGACTTCTTCGGCGTGAGGGATATATCGGAGCTTATCTGCCTGCTTCACGGTGTCGAATATTCACGTGCCGCAATCGAAGCAAAGCTGAGCGAAATACACGTTTGTGACTACATAAACGGCGCAAATTCGGAAAATCTTACAGATTTATTGTGCGAGATTGATACTATTGCATAAATGTTACACTTCGTTTAAAAAAAGTTCATTCCTTTTCAAGAGATATGTATTAAAATATTAATACAGTATATTATAAATTGTTTATGCGAAAGGAAATGTTATTATGAACAAGCTTAATGACGAGAAAATTGATTTCCTCTTTAAGGGCATTCTCACCCTTGAAAACGTATCCGAGTGCTATAGCTTCTTTGAAGACCTCTGCACAGTTGCCGAGCTTCAGGAAATGTCCAAACGCCTGCTCGCGGCAAAAATGCTCAAGGATAATTATATCTACACAGAAATCGCAGAGCGCACCGGTCTTTCAACTGCAACCATAAGCCGCGTAAACCGCTGCCTTAAATATGGAAGCGACGGTTATATCACCGTTCTCGACCGCCTTGAGCGCATGAAATAAGACGTGGAGGCTTACACGTCACTTGCTCCCGTATACGACCGTCTTAACGCAGATATCGACTATACTGCATGGGCAGACTATATCGAGCGTCAGTTCGCGCTTCACTCAAAAATGAAGCCCGAGAGTGTGCTTGATCTTGCCTGCGGTACAGGTAACGTCACAGTCGAGCTCGCACGCCGTGGGTACGATATGACGGGAGTTGACCTATCCGAAGATATGCTCGCCGTTGCACGTAAAAAATGTGACGGGGAGCGTTTTCGTCATTCCGTGCTTCTTATAAGACAGGATATGGCGGAGCTTGAGCTTTACGGTACTGTAAATGCGGTTGTCTGCTGTCTTGATAGCCTTAACTATTTAACCGACACATCCGCACTGACACGTACCTTTTCTCATGTACACAACTATCTCGATCCCGACGGACTTTTCATCTTCGACATGAACGCTCCGGCGAAGTTCGAAAACGTGTACGGCGATAACGCATACATCCTCGAGGATGAGAGTGTTTTTTGTGCATGGCAGAATGTCTACAACAAAAAAACAAAGCTGTGCGATTTTTATCTTTCAATCTTCACCGAGGATAAGGACGGAAGATGGCTTCGATTTGACGAGGAGCAACGCGAGCGCTGTTATTCACTGCGCACTGTCAAAAAGTTGCTCGCCGATACAGGCTTTGAATTATGTTCCCTCACGTCGGATTTTTACGGCAATGATGTCGATAATGACACCGAGCGCTGGCATTTTGTCGCACGGGCGAAAAAATAAATAATACAGGGAAAAACAATGAATCAGAAATCAACCATTCTGCGTGCAATGACACGAGACGGAAGTGCACGCGCATTTGTAATAAATTCAACCGACATGGTGAACACCGCCATCGGTTACCATAAAACCACACCGACCGCATCTGCACTGCTCGGAAGAACACTGACTGCGGCATCCATGATGGGCACGCTTCTCAAGGACAAGGGCAACACATTAACCCTCAACATCCGCGGTGACGGTCCTGCAAAGAATGTCATCGCAGTGTCCGACTATGCAGGCAACGTCAAGGGCTACATTGCCGAGCCATATATCGACATCCCGAAGAAATCGAACGGTAAGCTCGACGTTTCGGGCGCGATCGGTCACGGAACACTGTCTGTCGTCAAGGATATCGGACTCAAAGAGCCGTACTCGGGCATGATAAACCTCGTCAGCGGAGAGATCGCCGAGGATATCACGCAGTATTTTGCGGCAAGCGAGCAGACACCGAGCCTTTGTGCGCTGGGCGTGCTTATTGACCGTGATTATACCTGTAAGGCAGCAGGCGGCGTGCTTGTCTCTCTTCTTCCCTTTGCGGCAGAGGAAACGATCACGCAGCTTGAGAAGAACGCTGAAAAGCTCTCCAACATTTCCCGTCTCTTTGATGAAGGCAAGAGCTGTCAGGAAGTGCTTGACATCGTGCTTGAAGGAATTGAGTACGACCTCTTTGACGAGCTTGACGTCGGCTATGCCTGCGACTGTTCACGCGAACGCTGTGCACGTGCACTGGTAAGTCTCGGCAAGGATGAGGTTGACGGAATTTTCGCCGAGTGCCGTGACGAGGGCAAGCCCGAGGAGATACAGTTCGAGTGTCACTTCTGCGATAAGAAATACCTTTTCACCAAAGAGGATGCAGAGAAGCTGTTTAAAAAATAAGAGTGTAAAGTTTTTCGCGTAAGCGGCATATATTAATAGAGGCAGTACTCACCTATACGGTGAATCTCACCCCTCTGATACTGCCGGAAATATTTTTTAAAAAATTTCAAAAAAGGTATTGACAAACAGAATACAACGTGATATAATATATAAGTCGCAAGACAATGGCGCTTGCGATAGATGGAAGCTTAGCTCAGCTGGGAGAGCATCTGCCTTACAAGCAGAGGGTCACAGGT
>CAYSFT010000051.1:0-15754 GCA_964430755.1 uncultured Lachnospiraceae bacterium
CCAAAGCCTTCCCCTGGGGGAAGGTGGCACGTCGTAAGACGTGACGGATGAGGGCTCACACTGCAAAGAAATCTTTTTGATATTTACCCTCTCAGTGCCGCTTGTCGGCTGCAGCTATCTCCCAGAGGGAGAGCCTCAAGTGCATATAAATTATAATTTCCTCACCTATACCGTATCGGCGAGACACCGAAATACCGCTTGAATACACGCGAGAAATAACTGTAACTCTCGTAACCGAGTGCTTCGGCAATATCCGTCAGTGACATTTCACCGCCCGAGATCATGTTTCGCGCAAGAAGCATACGCCGCTCGTTAACGTAATCCATCACCGACCTGCCAAGCTCACGCTTGAAGCAATGGGATATGTAATCGTTCGAAAGGTGTACCGCCTTGCCGATCTCACTGATGGTTATGCGTTCTGTCAGATTTTCATCGATGTATTTCAGCACCGAAAGCACGTTTTTGTCGTTGCTTCCAAGCGAAACCGTGTCAATAAGCTCAAAAAGGATGCAGTTTAAAATATTCGCCATTTTTTCATGCGAATGGTAAAACGCGGAGATGTGCTGCTCCGAAAACACCGAGGCAAGCGAGCGTATCTCTTTTGTTATCACGTTTTTATAAAAAAGCTTTGTCGGAAGCACGCCCTCATCGTATGCAGTGAAATTGAAGCTGACATAGTGTGCATCCCCATCGAGCGGAGTACGCGAGCGCAGTGTCCCCGGCGGCAATAAAATCGCATCATTTTCGCGCAGGGTTACCGTGCGGTCATTTACTGTGTACTGCATCTGCCCCTTTATTACAAAGGTGAGATCAAAATAATCTATGGTGCGCCGTTCTATTTTGCTGATCTTTTTAACGGCGATATTGCAAAAATGCAAGAGGTCTTTAACTATATACTTATCCATCTGTCCCTCCAAGTTAAAGCGGAAAAATGAAAAAAGCGGCAAAGTTACGCAGTATCGTGCATAGCTATTTTCCGATTATATGTGCTATAATTAGTATAACACCAAATGACAGAATTGTCAAATTATTTTTTGGAGGATATAAAAATGAAAACACTTTTTGTCGGAGACATCTGCCCCACTGATATTACACGTGAAGGCTACACAGCAGGCGACACAAAGACACTCTTTTCGGACACCGTAACTCTCTTTAACGAGAGCGAATTCACTTTCGCAAACCTTGAGTGTGCAATAACCGATTCTGACGGTGCAATCAAAAAGTTTGGCCCGAACCTCAAGGCTCCCGTCAACACCGCAAAGGTTCTCGCTGACCTTAAAGTGACCGTTGCCGGAATCAGCAATAACCACGTGTTCGACTTCGGAAAAAAGGGCGCACTTGACACCATTGATGCGCTGACTTCCGCAGGTGTCGGTTATACCGGCTTCGGTAACAATTACGAGGATTCACGCCGCAACTTTGTTTTTGAAAAGGACGGCGAAAAGATTTGCGTTATCGCTGTTTGCGAGCGTGAATATTCTTATGCGCTCGATGACAGAATGGGTTCACGTCCCTTTGATGAGTTTGAAACCATTGACGATATCCGTGAAGCAAAAAAGACCGCAGATCGCGTAATCGTTGCATATCACGGCGGTAAGGAGCTCTGCGAATACCCTTCTCCCCGTCTGATGCGTGTCTGCCGTGCAATGGCGAGAGCAGGTGCAGACCTCATTCTCACACAGCACAGCCACTGCATCGGTACATATGAAAATTACAACGGCTCGCATATTCTCTACGGTCAGGGCAACTTCAATTTTGTCGGACTTTATAAAGAGGAAATGTGGAAGACCGGTCTCGCAGTCAAGTATGACACCAAAGCAAACGCGGTTGAATTTGTTCCAATTTGCGTAACGGAATGCGGCATCCGCCTTGCAAACGATACTGAGAAAGCCGATATCATGGCAAAATTTGCAGATCGCAGCGCAACAATTGCAAACGGAAAGTGGCGCGACGGCTGGCACAAATTCTGCGTTGACAACTACGAAAATTATCACGACCGCGTAAAATTTGCACACTGTGACGGTGCAACCGAGCGCGACAATCAGTTCTTCGCTCATTACCTTGATTGTGAGGCACACTGCGACGTATGGCGTGAGCTCTTCCCGACTTACAATCAGACAAACGAAAAAGACTGAGTATATTAAGCAAAAATCAAAGCTGCCTGCACAAATTAAAATGCAGACAGCTTTTTTCCTTATTAGTGGCAGTTGCCGCCGGAACAGCTCGACTTCTTAACGAACGATTCGCAGTCAACGCACTGGCAAACGGTGGGGTTCGCTTCATGAGTTGCGATCTTTACAGTGTTAAGTGTGCAGTAGTTTTCGTTCTGGCAGTGGTATTCACACTGCTTAACCGAACATTCGATGGAATGATTGGGAGTCTTGTTTTCCATTTTGAGGTACCTTCTTTTCATAATATTTCAAGCCGATAAGGTTCGGCTTCGATATTATTCTGTACCTCGCACGCATGATTTAATCAGGTATTATCTGGAAGTTTTTGATAAAAGATATTTTTCGCGCATCATCAGCGCCGCGCCGTCAGAGGCACTTCTGCAAAGCGTGATCGGCTCGGTAACAATACGCGGTGTGCGCTCGCCAAGAGAGTTGCAAAAAGCCGCATTGAGCTGTGCCTCAATCTTTGCACATTCGTCGTCGGTTGCACATGAAATATGTATCAGCTCGGGATCAAGCATATGGCAAAGTTCAGTCATTTTCAAAGCAAGCTCGTCGCGTGACTTGATAAATGCAGACAAATCGCCTGCGCCGCCGTGCGCACCCGTGTAAAGCCTGTCACCGTACATTATCGCACCGTCAATACCGTCACAGAGGCGCACAAACACCGCCATACCGTTATAATTAAAGCGTTTTGCGTTAGCAGCAGCGTATGCGCGACTTGATACGGTAACAATTTCGGGGTCTGCACCGAGAGCATCGGATATCTGTGCAATATATTCTTCAGCTTCACCGTCGGGAACAACGCATCCGATTCCCATAAGCTCGCCACCAAGCAGCTCACCAAAACGCATGAGTCCGTGCGCTATCATGTCGTAAACCGTGTCGCCGGCAAATTCATCGCAAAGCGAAAGTGAAATATCATAAAGCCGAGCTTTGGGCGAGCCTGTTAAGTCAAAAATCAGCATACCGCTTGTATTTATAAGCTTGCATATACCCGATTTACGTCCGACTGTACCGCTTGTCTGCTTATATTCCGTAACAATACCGCATTCGCAAAGCAAATCGACCGCTTTGCCAACCGTAACCAGACTGAACCCGGTGATATCGGATATACGTGCTCGGCTGAGTTCACCTGCCTCGGTGACAGCCTCGAAAACCGCCATTATACTGCCACTCTGATTTTGCACCGTGTCACCTCGCGTTTCATAACATAATAACACTATGATTATACATGAAAAAAGTTTTTTTGTCAATATTTATATAAGAGCAGCAAGACGGACAAAAAGTAAATATTTTTAAAAAATCCCTTTCCCTACTTGAAAAAAGCACAAATATGTTATATAATTGAAAATATAAAGCATTAACTACACGGAGGCATATTCATGCTTGAAAAAATCATTGATATAATAACATCACAGCTCGGATGTGACGCAGAGCTTATAGGTGAAGATTCGGCTCTTTTTGAGGATCTCGGCGCAGATTCTCTTGATCTTGTTGAAATACTGATGGCGGTTGAAGAGCATTTCGGCGTATCCATCCCGGATGAAGAAATGCCCGAATTCAGAACCGTTTCCGATATTTTAGCTTATATTGATAACGATCCACAGTCAGAGGCTGCAAATGAAGACTAAGACCGGACTGTTTGCAAAGCTTGCCCTGCTCGCGGCAACACTTATATGGGGAAGCTCATTCATCATCGTTGAGGACGTAACGGATGTCCTGCCGACAAACGCACTGCTCACTCTGCGCTTTATATCGGCAACCATACTGCTTTCGCTGATATTTTTCCCTCGCCTTAAAAAAATCAACAGAGCCTACATATGGCGCGGAGCGGTACTTGGAGTTCTGCTTTTCCTTGCATATATGACACAAACTCTCGGCATCAGCTCTCCCGAAAATACGCCGGGCAAAAACGCGTTTTTAACAGCAGTATACTGCGTAATGGTACCGTTTATGGCGTGGGGATTTTCAAAAAAGCGTCCCGACAGATATAACGTCATCTCGGCATTTATGTGTATCATCGGTATCGGACTCGTTTCGCTGAACGCCGACTTTACAATAGGCATGGGCGATATATTAACGCTCATCGGCGGTGTCTTTTATGCTCTGCACATTATCGCCGTTTCGCGCTTTTCAAGCGAACGCGATCCGCTTGTTTTAACGATAATACAGTTTGCATCAAGCGGCATCTGTGCATTGATACTTTCGCTGACAACCGAGCTTCCGAGACTCGCGTCAGTAACACCGACAAAGGAACTCGTCCTCGGAATCGCATACCTCGCCGTATTCTGCACTGCCATCGCGCTGACTCTCCAGAATTTCGGACAAAAATATACCGATCCGTCAACAGCATCAATCATACTGTCGCTTGAATCGGTGTTTGGAGTTGGTTTTTCTGTGATGCTCGGGCGTGAAACACTCTCACCGAAGATGGGTTTCGGCTTTACGCTGATCTTCATCGCCGTAATCATTTCCGAAACGAAGCTGGCGTTTATTTTTAAGAAAAAGCAATGATTTTTTGATTATGCAAATTATAGTTCAGAGATCACTCAAGGCTCTCCCTCCGGGAGAGCTGTCAGCGTAAGCTGACTGAGAGGGTATTCACGCTCATTGCGAGCCCTCTCCGTCACGCCTTACGGCGTGCCACCTCTCCCAAAGTGAGAGGCTTTATATAACATTTCCGACATAAAAAAACGCGGAGCCGTCTTTACTATGAAGACAGCTCCATTTTTCGTTTTTACTTTTCTTCTTCGTTACCAATTGAAATCTTCTTGCGTACCACAACTTCCTTGTCGTAACAGGTGAAAATTTCGTTAACATCAACCTTCTTCGGCTTCGGCGTTACAAGGCTGACAATCGGTACCGCGATAAGTCCGAGCACCATTGCAATCGCGCCTGCGTTAATGGGAGATGCGATGAATTTGAGGAACATATTCGAAACGGTAAGTCCAACGCCGATGATGAAGCTTGTCCAGACCGATGCCGTCGTAATGCGCTTCGAATAGAGACCGTACATGAACGGTGCTAAGAACGCACCTGCAAGTGCACCCCACGAGATACCCATAAGCTGTGCAATAAACGTGCTTGCCGACTGATACTGGAAAATCGCAATGCCCGCCGAGAGTACGATAAATATCGCAATGAAAATACGAATACTGAGAAGCTGTTTTTTCTCGCTCATTGTTTTTGAAATGTTACCCTTGATGAGGTCAAGCGTTATTGTTGAGCTCGAGGTTAAAACGAGACTTGACAGTGTTGACATGGATGCGGAAAGGACAAGAACTATAACAATACCGATAAGGATATCGGGAAGCTTATCGAGCATTGCAGGAATAACCGAGTCGAAAATAAGCGAGCCGTTTGCCGCATATTCAAGCTTTGCCGAGCCGTCCGTCAGTCTGCCGAAACCGCCGAGGAAATAGCATCCGCCCGAAACAACAACGGCAAATATCGTTGAAATGATCGTACCCTGGCTTATCGCCTTTTCGGATTTGATCGCATAGAACTTCTGAACCATCTGCGGAAGTCCCCATGTACCGAGCGAGGTCAACACTACAACACCGAGAAGTCCCATCGGATCAGGACCGAACATCGACGTGAAAGCGCCATTCATTCCGGCAGGTACAGTTTCATCAGTTATCCCGGAGAGCTTGATAACAGCTTCTGTGAAACCGCCTTCACCGGCAAGCACGGAAACGATGACCGCAACAATACCGACAAGCATGATGATACCCTGAATAAAATCGTTTACGGCAGTCGCCATATATCCGCCGAGAATGACGTAAACACCGGTGAGTACCGCCATTACGATAACACAAACCTCATACGGAATATCAAACGCCATACCGAAAAGTCTCGAAAGACCGTTGTAAACCGATGCTGTGTACGGAATAAGGAAAATAAACGTAATAAGCGCGGCGGCGATCTTCAGCCCCTTTGAGCCGTAACGCTTTTCGAAATACTCGGGCATGGTTGAAGCGCCGAGGTGATGCGTCATAACGCGTGTACGTCTGCCGAGCACGACCCAGGCAAGTAAACTTCCGATTATAGCGTTACCAAGACCGATCCAGGTTGCCGCCATACCGTATTTCCAGCCGAACTGTCCTGCGTAACCGACGAAAACGACCGCGGAGAAATAGGATGTACCGTAAGCGAAAGCCGTCAGCCAAGGGCCAACCGAGCGTCCACCGAGAACAAATCCGTTAACGTCAGTCGCCTTTTTGCGGCAATAGACGCCAACACCGATTGTGATGGCGAAGAAGATAACGATCATTAGAATTTTTGCGAACATAAAAAATACCCCTTTCTTTGTCGGAAGGAGTTCAAAATAAAAAACGCCCTTCCGCAGCTTTTACTGCAGAGGACGGGAATTCCCGTGTTACCACCTCTGTTCGCCCGAATCTCACGATACGAGCCTCAACAGGTACAGGCAAAAAACCGATACCCTGCACACATAACGGGTGTGTACCGTCGCCGCCTACTGCATTTTTCGGAGCGCAGCTCTCGGGAAGTAATATCCGACACTCGCATCGTCGCGCCTCTCACCAACCGGCAACTCTCTGTGACCGCCAAGCACCGTCACGACAAACGCCGTTTCCCGGTCATAGCCTTTTATAAGTGTATTCAACACTTTAGTTAATTATATCATGCCCTTCCCGATTTGTCAAGAGCTTTTGTAAATTTTTGAAAATATATGTCGAAAAACGAATACATCGCACAAGCCAACAGTTACATTTCCTCTGAGAATTTGCGCTTTTGACGGCTCCTCTTGACAAACAGAACAAAGTGTGATATACTTACCATATATTATATATCGCGGAGGCACAGCAGGAGAATGGACCGTATTTTCAAATCTTATCCCGTCCTAATTCACGGCGGCTTGGATGCTGTCTGTGGGATTTTTTGTATTGCCGACGCCGAAAGCATGGCATACCCGTCCGACAGACCGCCTGTCGGGATTTTTTAATATAGAGGTATACTTATGAACGATAAACAAAAAAAGTTAAGCGGCGCACAGATAATTGTCCATACGTTGATTGAAGAAAATGTTGACACGGTTTTCGGCTATCCGGGCGGACAGGTTCTGCATATTTACGATGAACTCGGGAAAAAGCGCCGTCATATACGTCACATTTTAACGGCACATGAGCAAGGTGCGGCACACGCGGCTGACGGTTATGCACGTACCACAGGCAAGGTCGGCGTTGTTATCGCAACGTCAGGTCCCGGTGCATCCAATCTCGTAACCGGCATCGCCACGGCATATCTCGATTCCGTTCCTATGGTCGCTATAACGGGAAACGTCCCAACAGACCAAATCGGACGCGACAGCTTCCAGGAGCTCGACATCGCCGATATCACCATGCCGATAACCAAACACAATTACATAGTTAAAGACATCCGCGATCTGCACAGAATCCTCAAGGAAGCCTTTGCAATTGCACGAAAAGGGCGTTGCGGACCGGTGCTCGTTGACATTCCGAAGGATATACAAACCGCGAAAACCGAATTTTCGGATATTACACGTCCCGAAGAAAAACCGTGTATACTTTCAGAATATGAGCTTTCATCGGCAGCAGAGATAATCGAGAATGCCGAGCGTCCGTTCATATACTGCGGCGGCGGAGTTGTCAGTGCCGAGGCAGGCGAGCTTATAAAGGAGCTTTCAGAAAAAATTGACGCGCCGTGCGGCGCCAGCCTGATGGGACTTTCGGCAATCGAACATGATTTCCCGTCAATGCTCGGACTCACGGGTATGCACGGACTTCCTCGCGCGACACGTGCCATGAAAAATGCGGACGTTATCATCGCAGTCGGCGCACGCTTCACGGATCGCGCAACAGGCGCACACGGAGAAATCGTCGAGAACGCCAGGATCGTCCAGATTGACATTGATCCCGCTGAGGTTGACAAAAACGTCAAGGATGCGGCGTATATCATCGGCGAGATACGTCCGGCGCTAACCGCACTTCTTGAGCGCATCAAGCCTCAAGCGCATCCCGAATGGCAAAAGACGGTTGCATCGTTTCAAGTCAAAAATAGAACCGAGGTCGGCAATGAGCTTACGCCTTATAAAATCATTGACGCAGTTTCGAAATATTCACGCGGACTTAATATAGTCACCGATGTCGGACAGCACCAGATGTGGACAGCACAGCGGTATCCGATATCGGGAGAGAGAAGCTTTTTAACAAGCGGCGGTCTCGGAACAATGGGCTTCGGTATGGGTGCAGCGATCGGTGCTTCCATAGCAAAGGGCGGCAAGCGTTGCGTACTTTTTACGGGTGACGGCAGCTTCGGCATGAATTTAAATGAGCTTGCAACCGCGGTAAGCTATAAAATACCGCTTGTTATCATCATCATGAACAACAAATCGCTCGGAATGGTCAGAGAGTGGCAAAAGTCGCTGTTCGGGCGTGCGAGTCAAACGGTACTTGAGCGCAAAACCGATTTCACATTGCTTGCAAAAGCATTCGGTGCAGACGGTGCAAAAGTAAAAAACATCAGCGAGCTTGACTTTGCATTGAAGCGTGCATTTGACGAAAAGAATACACTTCCGTTCGTTATCGACTGCGATATATTGACGGATGAAACAGTGACTATAACAGACTTGTAGGAGAGAAAGCATGAACAATAAATTCGTACTCGGCGTACTCGTTTCAAACCAATACGGCGTACTTATGCGCGTAACAAGCCTTTTCGCACGCCGCGGCTTCAACATCGACAGCCTCACCGTCGGTGAAACCGAGGACCGCGCATATTCACGCATCACCATCACCGCAACGGGTGACGATGCCACAAAGGAACAGATCATCAAGCAGCTGCGTAAGCTGCACGACGTTATAAAAATCGACTTAATGCCGCCCGAAACCACAGTCATCCGCGAGCTTATGCTGATAAAGCTCCGTGCAACGGGACAAACTCGCGGCGAAATAATTGACGCGGTTAACGTTTTCCGCTGCAAGGTCGTCGATTTCACGCCCGATGAGCTCTGCATAGAAATGACGGGACAAAGCTCAAAGATTGATGCGTTTATCGACTTTGTTGCGCCTTACGGTATCATCGAAATGTGCCGTACCGGTGTTGTCGCGCTTGAGCGCGGAAGCGGCTCGCTTATCAGCCGTGACGACGAATAATTTCATATAGGCAGCATAATAACATAAAAAGGCAGGAAAAAAATTTGACCGATCCCAAAACCTCGGCACTCCCGGAATTAACTCCGTACACGGGAAGCTTTGCCGATAACGTCCTCCGCATCGCGCTTGATATCGGCGAGGGACTTCTAAAAAACGGTGCAGACGTTCACCGCGTTGAGGTGGCAATAGAAAAGGTCTGCCGTACATACGGCGCGGCACACATCGACGTTTTCTCGATTCATTCGCTGATTTTGGTCGCAATTTATATGCCCGACGGAACTCATTCAACGCAGTCGAGAAGAATTTTCGATATCGCAAACAATTTAACAAAGCTTGAGCTTTACAATGCCCTTTCGCGGAAAATATCCGAAGAAAAACCGGGCATCGACGAGGTTGACAAGCAAATCCGCGAAATCAAGCATGACCGTGTATACCCCTTTTACCTTATAATGCTCGGTTATATTCTCGCCGCAGGAAGCTTCGCGGTATTTTTCGGCGGAACGCTTCGCGACGGTATTTGCGCAGCCCTCATCGCGGTTGTCATGTACCTGCTTGACGAGGTGAAAATCGACTATTTCAATAAAATGGCAAAAACCACGCTCGTTTCGTTCGTTTCGGGAATACTTGCCTGCCTGTCAGTCAAAATCGGGCTTGGCGATAATCTCGATATGATAATCATCGGAACGATAATGATACTCATCCCGGGACTCTCTCTTGGAAACGCTATGCGTGATCTGCTCGGCGGCGACACACTTGCCGGCACACTCAAAATCGTACAGGCAATAATCATCGCCGTAATGATTGCTATCGGTTACGCGCTTGCGATTCTTCTTTTGGGAGGTGTTGCAGGATGAACATAACAAACGAAATACTTATGGGCATCATCATCCGCCTTATCACCTCAATAACGGGTACAATCGGATTTTCATTGATGTTCAAGGTACCGCGAAAACGCCTTTTCTGGGCGGCACTCGGCGGACTGCTGACCTCGGCGGTTTATGAGCTGACAGCCCTTTTCGGCGGGGATGCATTGATTCCGGCGTTCATGTCATCACTGTTCATGGCTTTATATTCGGAGTCGTTTGCACGGATACTTCATGCGCCTGCAGTGATATTTCTTTTTCCCTGTGCGATACCGATCGTTCCGGGGCGCGGACTTTACTATACGGTGTATTATCTGTTGTTCTATAACAAGGAGAAACTGCTCTCTTATGCAAAACCGACACTCAGTATCGCGCTCGGCATTGCAGTCGGCGTAAGCTTTGCGTCGATCATAGTGAGCGTGCTGATGCATATATCAAAGATAATCCGTGAGAAAAAAGCAATGTGAATAAGAAAAGCCTCTCTTTTTTCCCCTGTTCTTCTTAACGGGGAAATGATGAGCACAAAAATTTCGGCAAAGATATTGTTTTCTCTGCCGATTTTTGTTATAATGATTATGGGTGATAAAAATGAATAGCGAAAAGAAATTGCCGAAAAGAAAATCTACAAGGTTGAAAAATTTTGATTACAGCTCCGCAGGTGCATACTTTGTCACGATATGCGTACGTGACAGAATGCAAATCTTATCCGAAATCGTCAAAACCGACCTTATAGATGCCGACAAAACAATCGGACTCGCGGTAGGGGAGGGGCTTGCTCCTCCCGAAATAACGGTCAAATTGAAACCCTGCGGCGAGATCGTAAAAGAACAGTTACAGTTGATCGAAACCCGATTTCCGAGTGTAACCGTTAAAGATTATGTCATTATGCCAGACCATATCCATGCGGTTATATTTTTGGACGAAAAAGTGGGAGGAGCAAGCCCCTCCCCTACCTTGGATGATGTAGTCTGTGCATTTAAATCATTAGCATCACGTAACTGCAAACAACGATACGGGATAGAAAGAATGTTTCAGCGCTCGTCTGCTGAACATATCGTTCGTGACAGAGAAGATTACGAAACGCGCAGAAAGTACATTTATGAAAATCCCAAGCGGTGGTACTATAAACTTTTGCATACAGAAAAATAGGTAGCATTATTGTTATACAAGGCACATCAAATGGAGAATAGAAATCGCATTCATTTTAATAGTTCAATGAGTAAACCGGTAAAAACGGGAATCACAATGGGGTCCGTGTTAGCAATGATAATCAGTTATACGGCTTGGAAATCTATAGGTTGGGCAATCATGCATGGTTTATTGAGTTGGGGTTATGTGATATATTACTTAATTAAATATTAACATCCCTATGCCAGCCTCTCTTTCGGAGAGGCTGAAATTTTGCTCATTTATTATTTTATCGGTCATCCGATTCATTCGCGCTGATAAGCCCGTCAAGATATGGAGAGATTCCAAGAGACAAGCATATGCGCTCATATTCCCGCTTCGCCGCATCACATTTTCCGGCAGACGGCGAATCGACAAGCAGTGCGCGTATCATCAGATTTTTCGGCGTGTCATCGGGATCAATCAGTTCGAGCGTCGTAACATTGTAACCGACCGATTCGAGTCGTTTAACGCGCAGAGCATCAGTCGCACAGTCGCAGAATTTCTGCTTAAGCATCGGATGGGCGAGTATAAATGCAAGCTCGTCACGCATGGGTGCGTTCTCTGCCATTACGGCAAGCTGCTTTGACATTTCATGATGACAGCACGGCGTTGAAAGAATAATCCGCGCCTGCCATTTGATCGCATTTGCAAGAACAATATCTGTCGCAATGTCACAGGCGTGCAGTGAGATAACCATGTCCGGCGGCTCCGGAGGCTGATAGTCGTTTATATTGCCGCTGACAAAACGCAGATTCGCAAAATTCTGACGCTTTGCCGCCTCGTTGCAGTACTCGATAACATCTTCCTTTAGATCAACACCGTACATTCTGACCTCGCGCTTTTTGAGTACGGCAAAATAATAGTAAACCGCGAACGTGAGATAACTTTTTCCGCAGCAAAGATCGTAAATCACCGCAGGACGGTCGGTTGGGAGTCCCGTCTCAACGTCACGTATAATCTCAAGAAAGCGGTTGATCTGACGGAATTTCGCCTGCTTTTTGTCGTGTATACGTCCGTTTGAATCAGATATTCCAAGCTCACGCAGAAAGCCTATGTCACGTGAGGTGTCGAGGATATATTTCTTCCCGTCTGATGTGACCTCTGTTTTCGCGGCATCACCTGCAAGCTTACCCGAAATATGTACGCTTCCCGATTTCGAGCGTTTGATTTCAATATCGCCTGCAGTTGTTATTATATTGACCTGACGATAATCTGCAAGCGTCATACGGCAAAGCTCACCCGTCTCATCAAGCGACAGGTTTCTGCGAAAGGTCTTGTTGTCGCGTGTGAAGCGTTCAACGGCAAGTATCATTGTGCCGTCTGACTTTTTTGCAAATGCGGCAACCTCTTTTTGCGTTGCCTTATCTTCAGCCTTTGAAAAAATCGCCTTTTTAAGTATACGACGTCCGATAACGTCGCCAAAAATCTCCGTTATTTTATCGGCAGACATTGCGTCACCTCTTTATTTCATAGTTAATTTAATTGTATCACAAAATCTCACGTTTGTATATTCATTTATTGTAAATTTTCATTTTAATATTAACAAATTCCGCTTTATTTTTGCGTATATGTGGGCTATAATTAGAAAAATGCTGTATTTTACGAAAGGCTTGCAATGAATATAAAATACGCCCTTAAATCTCTCGGCGCGGCTGTACTTTACCTTGCCATTTACCTCGGAAGTCAATTTGCCGTTTCAGTCGCCGCACTTCTACTCGGACTTGACATCAATCAATATATCGTTCATTTAAGTGCTGCTTCTGCGGTGATGACAATCGTGATTTTTGTTCTGATTTTCGCTCTGAGAAGAAAAAAAGTTACACACGAGATCGAGCTTAAAAAAATTCCTCCGATAAGCTGTATCCTCATGCCGGTGTTCGGTGCGGCGGTCAACGTCATAATGGCATACATCCTCGCGCTCATACCGTTTCCCGAGTCTTGGATGAATGAATATAACGCGGTAATATCCGAAATAGCCGTCCCAAATAATCTGATATCGGTCATTTTCACTGTCCTGCTCGCACCTATCTCCGAGGAAATAACAATGCGCGGACTCGTTCACACCAGAATCCGCAGAATACTGCCGACATTTGCGGCGATGATTATTTCCTCGTCTGTTTTCGGCATGATACACGGCGTGAAAATACAAATTATATATGCCGTCCTGCTCGGACTTCTGCTTGCCTGGATATTTGAAAAAAGCGCCTCGCTTCTTACGTCTATACTTTTTCACATCGGCTTCAACGCCTGCGGACTTATTTTGCCCTTGTATAACGGCAACCTGCCGTTTCTGCTTGTAGTCTGCGCGGCACTGTCGGTCGGCATTGCGGCTTACATTCAGCAAACATCAAAGCGAAAAATCGAATTTGTCAAAAAATATTAACAAGTTTACAATTTACTCTTGAAATTACAGTAAAGATACGCTATAATATTGTATAATGAATATTTTTGGAGGTTATTATGCTCAATTTATTTCTTGAAAATGCCACGACTCCCGAAACCACAACCAGCCCACTCGGAGGTCTTGGAACAATCATAATGCTCGTTGCAATGATTGCAATCTTCTATTTCCTTATGTACAGACCTCAGAAGAAGGCAGAAAAAGCAGCAGCAGATATGCGCAATTCACTTCAGGTCGGCGATGAGATTACCACAATCGGCGGCGTAATCGGCGAAATCGTCAGCATCAAGGAAGACACCGTTGTTATCGAAACCAGCCGCGACGGTACAAAGATCCGTTTCCACGTCAGCGCAATTAAGTCTGTTGACGTACACGCAGAGGACAAATAACATAAAGCAGTTCCGAGCGGCATATAAATTAATGAAACTGTTTATATGTCAGGAGGAGTCAGCTTGCTAAACACTAAACCAAAGGACGAATCCGCAGGAGTCAAGGAATTGCTCTTTGCCTCACTTCGCGGTACACTGATCGGCATCGCAGCAACACTGCTGTCATCGCTTATAATGACTGCGGTCGCACTTATGACAAAGGATCCCGAGGGGCTCATCGGCATATTTGCCCTTGCGTCACTCGTTGTCGGTTCACTGCTCGGCGGCATAACCGCAAATAAAGCAGACACGGAGCAACGGCTCGGTTCATCTCTTGTAAGCGGCGGCGGATATGTCATTATACTATGGCTTGTATCGCTGTTTTTTCGCGCAGATACGCCTGAACCCACCTCACCGTTACTTGCGGTAGTTGTGTATCTCGGCTGTATTGCAGTCTCGCTTCTCGGCGGTATCGTTGCAAGGCCGAAGCAGACACGCATCAAAGAGGGGAAAAGCAATGCTGCAGCACGCCTGCGACGTCAGCTTGGCAAACGGACCTGAGTTCATATTAAAGTGTTTTGTCTCCCGTCCGATGCGACGGGGGATATTTTTACGTGTTCAAAAGGAAGGAATACAAAATGGTACATACATTTAAATTCGGCGGTCAGCGTATCGCATACGATAACGTATCGGGGCTTGTACTGCCGCTTTCCGAGCTTGCATACAAAATGCTCGACTATATTGAACTTCCGATGCCAAAGGAATGTTCATCTGCATTAAGATACGATCTCGCAAAATATGACAGCGCAGCAATCGGTGAAACTTACAATGAGCTGTACGCACTTTACCGTGACGGCAAGCTGTTTGCAGAGGGCGAAAGTGGAGGAGAAATACTTCACGGCGGTGCGGCAATCAAGGTCGGTGACACAGTATGTACACGTGCCGACCCACATATTTTCGATATTGTGAAAAAGCTCGCAGACAACGGCGAGGATGTTTCAATAAGCATCGTAGACTCGCCCGAAAACCGTCCTGCATTCACGGAAGAGGACATCCCGACAATTGCAAGACAGCTCGAAAAAATCGCCAAAGAGCAGGTCAAGCGTACACGTGTCGGCACAGATGCAAAGCCCTTCATCGCATTTGAAAAGCATATTCCGGCGGCACATGACGAAGAATCGTGCACAGGCTGTTGGGCGTTCAAGCTCTGTTCGCTTACATCACCGCAAAATGCGAAATGTGAGCTTGAAAAGAAACGCATCGAATGCGTTATGATGTGCGAAACCGCAACAAAATAACATAAACAACATATGAGCTGTTCCTTCGGGAACAGCTTTTTTCATGCACCTCACAAAGCAAGCAATGAAGCATTTGAGTCGCCGACGTAGCTGGCGGCGGGCGAACAGTCACCGCTGACAAAGCGAATCCGGAGCCGTCAGGCGGAGTTGAGCGCGCCCGAAGCGTCACTGCACCCAAAGAGGCAATGAAGCATATGAGCCGCCGACGAAGCTGGCGGCGGACGAGCGGTCACAGTTGACGGAGCGAATCCGGAGCCGCAGGCGGAGTTGAGCGCGAATCGAGAATAGACAAGGAAGACGGGGAGCTCGAGGGGTGAGAAACCTGCGTCAGCTGGTGTCCCATC
>CAYSFT010000052.1:0-15456 GCA_964430755.1 uncultured Lachnospiraceae bacterium
GGACACCAGCTGCGCAGTTTTCCCACCCTCCTCGGACTCCTCCCGTCTTCCTTGCTTGCGCTCGACTTGCGCTCAACTCCGCCTGCGGCTCCGGATTCGCTTTGTCAGCTGTGACCGTTCGTCCTGCCAGCTTCGCCGGCATCCGTGGCTTCTTTGTTTCTTTGTTGGCTCAAACTTACCAAAAGCCTTCCCTTGGGGGAAGAGGTGCAAAAGATTGCTTCGCAACTTTGACGGATGAGGGCATCTTCATTGTTTCTGCGGTGCAGAAACGCCGCTAAAGCGGCTGAAGTTAGTTGAGGTTAGTCTGAGGAAAAATATTTTTTCAAAAAGCTATTGACAAAGCCTTTCGTTTGTGATATAATATCAATGTTCTAAAAAATGGCCTGTTGGTCAAGCGGCTAAGACGCCGCCCTCTCAAGGCGGAAACATGGGTTCGATTCCCGTACGGGTCACCAATCTTTTTAGGGCGGACAGCTTTGCTGTCCGTTTTTTCATTTTATCAGGAGGTTGAAAATGAGCGGTATCTCTTATATCATAACCGTCTTCGGTATATTTATCGCAAAAGTCCTCGGCTTCGGTCGCAATATCGTTTTCGCCTCCGAGTTCGGCGGAACCGAGCTGACCGATATTTATTTCCAGGTTTTCAGTATCGCCACTTTCCTTTTTTCGGGAATCGGTGCGGCTCTGTCAACCCTCGTTATCAAAAACCTCAATAAACCCGAAAATCAGCTCCCCGATGCAAAAAAACGCTTCGTTTCGCAGTTTATCTGCCGTATCGGTCTTGCGATTATCGCTCTTACCGCTCTTATGTTTCTCACAAGCGATATCCTCGTCAAAATCCTCCTGCCGGGTATCGAGGATTTCGATGCGGCGAAAAAAATGATGTACATCATGCTCCCGAGCGGACTTTTCAATATCATTGCATATATAATAGCCGGCGTTCTGCAAAACTGCAAAAAATACTTCATAACCGCCATTATGAGCGTCCCCTATAACCTCATTATAATCCTCGCTCTGCTTTTCTTTGAGGTTGATATCTTCACCGTCGCCGTTGTAACGACCATAGGCTGGGTGCTCCACGTTGTCATTCTTCTTCCCGATTTTTATAAATGCGGTTTCCGTTTCTTTTACCGCGCAGACGGTAATTCACCCTCCACGACAAAAGAAAAAAACCTCGAAGTGCTGTTTATCTTCATCTCGAGTATGATGTTTCATATGTGCCTTGTTTTCGACAAGGCGGCGGTCAGCCACGACGAGGGTGCCGCAACAACGATCAATTACGCCACAAACCTTTTCTTAACCGTTTCGAGCATTTTCGTTGTCGCAATGAGCAGCGTCACATTCCCAACTATAAGCAAGCATCACGAAAACGGCGAAAAGAACGAGGTCTGCAAAACAGTCATTCAGATGATCTCGCTTTTGCTCGCAATATCCGTCCCATTCATCATGGTTGCGTTCATTTTCGGCGGCGACATTGTAACGCTCCTCTATCAGCGCGGTGAATTTACCCCCGAGCTCGCCGCAAGAACCGCCTCTCTCTTCGGAATTTACACCCTGGGCATTTTCGGTTACATCGCACAGGAGCTTTTTGTGAAGCTGCTTTATCTTGAATCAAGATACACCATTCCCGTTGTCGGAAGCCTTTCAATAATCGGCGCGAAGCTGATTATTAATCCCATCGTTGCTCCGCACGGAGTTACTGCAATCGCAGTTTCAACGGTTGTGCTCTTTACTCTTTACGCGCTCGTAATCGCATTCGCGATAACACGTGTCGCCGGAAACTATTTCTCGGCGGAGCTTTGGAAAAATCTATTCAAAATACTCTGTGCGGCGCTCGGTGCTCTGGCTGTATTGGCAATATTCCACCTCACCGGAGTCACTCTACCCGGCGGAAAGCTTGCCTTTCTCATTCCGCTTGCCGTCTGCGGTGGCGTTTACATCGCCGTGATCTGGTTCACCGGCCTTGTTAAAGTCCTCCTGCCGACAAAAAAATAATCGCTCATATCAAAAAGAGGCTGTTGCATTTAATGTATATACTGTATAAACCCAATGTAGGGGAGGCTATCAGCCTCCCGCGGGCGGATAATATCCGCCCCTACAAGATGAATATTTATACAATATATGCTATTAATGCAATAGCCTCTCTTTTTATGTGTTAATAACCTTGTAAACTTCATTCTTGGCAAGTCCGCGATCCTTTGCACACGCCTTGATCGCATCCATCTTTGACTTGCCGAATGTCACATAATGCGCAACGTGCTCCTCGATTGTCATAGTGCTCCAGAACGCATCCTCTCGCACCTGCTCGGCACTCGCGCCCTCAATGATAAGCACGTATTCGCCTCTCGGTTCACGCTCACTGTAAAGCTTGACCGCTTCGGACAGCACCGTGCGATTTATCTCCTCATTAAGCTTTGTAAGCTCACGGCAGAGCGATATCTTCCGCTCCCCGAATGCCTCGTAAAGGTCGGCAAGCGTTGATTTTAACTTGTGCGGCGCTTCGTAAAAGATCAGTGTACGCGTGTCACTTTTTAATTCGGCAAGGCGGTCACGTCTCTCACCCTTGTTTGTCGATAAAAAGCCCTCAAACGCAAATCTGCCCGTGAACAATCCCGATAATGTCAACGCTGTCATCGCCGCACACGGACCCGGCACAGCCGTCACGGGTATACCTCTCTCGGCGCAAAGACGGACAATATCCTCACCGGGGTCACTGATTCCCGGCATACCTGCATCAGTCACAAGCGCACACGATTCGCCGGCGGAAATACGTGCACAGATCTCCTCGCCGCGCTCACGCTTATTGTGCTCATAGTAACTCACCATCGGCTTTTTAATTCCGAATATCGCGAGCAGCTTCGCCGAATTGCGCGTATCCTCCGCGGCAACAAAGTCAACACCTGCAAGCACCTTTTTCGCCCTCTCGGAAAGGTCGGCAAGATTACCTATCGGCGTCGTTACAAGATACAGCGTGCCGCCGTTTATTTTATTTTTCTCCTCGTCTGAATCGGCATAGTAAACATCAGGGTTTTTGGTAAGACTCATCGAAATCACCCGTTTCATAAATTTTTGTCAGCACATCCGTGTAAGCCGTACCGCTCGAATACATAATAAGCGGCGGCGTTACATACACACCGGCTGCCGCACCTTTCTTCGCTTCACACAAAACAAGACACGGCGAAAGCTCAATTCTCGAATGAACAAACGTCATCCGCTTGACTTCAAAGCCTGCACCCGAGAGTGCACTCATCAACTCGCAAAGCCTGTCCGGCCGCCACACAGTGTAAAAAAGTCCGCCATGCTTCAGTATCCGTCCTGCCGCATTGCAAAAATCAGCGATACCGCCTGCAACCTCGTGACGTGCGATATTCTTGCGCTCACTTTCATTTGCTTTGCCGCTTACTTTCATATAAGGCGGATTTGAGAGCACAACGTCAACCGTACCGCCGAAGTCACTCTCCGTAATGTCGCGCACGTCCGCAAGATGTGGAATCAGCAGGTCACTATACCTATTCAGCTCTGCGTTGCGTTCGATTATGTCGGCAAAGTCGGGCTGAAGCTCCACAGCGTGTACACGTGCCACCTTCCCTCGTGAGAGAAGCAAAAGCGGCATGATACCCGTACCGCTTCCAAGGTCAACCGCTCTCGCACGTGTCTGCCGTCTGACGTAAGCCGCAAGCAGATATGCGTCCGTTCCGAATGTCAGCCCGTCGCGCTTTTGTATTAATTTAAGACCGTCGTTTATCTCGGTCAGCGTTTCGTCGTTGTTAATGTTCATATATAAATCCTTGTGTGTTTTTTACGTCCGCTCCGTCAAAGTTGCCCTCATCCGCCAAAGTTGCCCTCATCCGCCAAAGTTGCCCTCATCCGCCAAAGTTGCCCTCATCCGTCTCACTTCGTTCGACACCTTCCCCCAAGGGAAGGCTTTGGATTAGTCGGAGCCGCGAATGTGGGAAAGGTTTTGAGAGAGAGGTGACCGCTCGGCAACACCTCATCCGTAAAGTTGCGAACATCGTTTTACCGCAAAACATCATCCTGCGTCACAGTCTTACTTAAAGCCTTCCCTTGGGGGAGAGGTGAAAAAGATTGCTTCGCAACTTTGACGGATGAGGGCGCAAGCCGCGAACATCGTTTTACCGCAAAGCATCGTCCTGCGTCACAGTCTTACTTAAAGCCTTCTCCGGTGGGAGAGAGGTGCAAAAGATTGCTTCGCAACTTTGACGGATGAGGGCGCAAGCCACGAACATCGTTTTACCGCAAAGCATCGTCCTGCGTCACAGTCTTACTTAAAGCCTTCTCCGGTGGGAGAGAGGTGCAAAAGATTGCTTCGCAACTTTGACGGATGAGGCGTCGCCGAGCACGTTGCTCCAATAATAAATTAAGGGTGCCGCCGTATGTGACACCCTTTCTCTTTCTTAATTTGCTTTTTCGAGCTGCATCGGATCGGGAACGATAACCTTCTTGATGTCCGCGCCGACCGCACGAAGCTTGCCGACAACATCGTCGTAACCGCGCTCGATATAGTGAATATCCTCAATCTCGGTCTTGCCCTTGATGCTGAGTCCGGCAATTATCATCGCAACTCCTGCGCGAAGGTCAACCGCCTTGACAGGTGCACCCGAAAGCGGCACACCGCCCTCGATTATAGCCGTTGAGCCGTCAACCTTGATCGACGCGCCCATACGCTTCAGCTCCTCAACATATCTGAATCGGTTATTGAAGATGCCCTCCGTCAGGCACGAAACGCCGTCTGCAAGGCAAAGAAGCGCGCCAAACTGCGGATTCATATCGGTCGGGAAGCCCGGGTACGGAAGGGTTTTTACGTTTACACGGTGCAATTCACCGATGCTGTAAACCTCGATCGAATCGTCGTTTTCAATGATACCGACGCCCATCTCCTCAAGCTTTGCCGAAACCGCCTCCATATGCTTCGGAATGACGTTCGTAACCTTGAGTCGTCCGCCCGTTGCTGCTGCTGCACACATATATGTGCCTGCCTCGATCATATCGGGGATAACTGCGTAGGTGCTGCCGTAAAGACGGTCAACGCCCTTGATTTTTATTGTGTCTGTACCTGCTCCGCTTATCTTTGCGCCGCAGGTGTTAAGGAAGTTTGCAAGGTCAACGATATGCGGCTCGCGTGCGGCATTTTCGATGATGGTTGTACCCTTTGCACGGCTTGCCGCGATCATGACGTTGATCGTGCCGCCGACTGTTTCCATATCGAAGTAGATGGATGCGCCCTTAAGCTCATCCGCCTTTGCGTCGATATATCCGCCCTCGACGCTTACCTTTGCGCCGAGCGCCTTGAAGCCCTTGATGTGCTGGTCGATCGGACGAACTCCGAAGTCACAGCCGCCCGGAAGTCCGACATAAGCCTTACCCCAGCGTGCCAGCTCTGCGCCGACAAGGTAATATGAGCCGCGCATTTTGCGAACAAGCTCGTAAGGCGAAATTCCGCCCATAGCACCGCGCGAATCAATTTCCACGGTGTTTCTTGAAAGCATTCTTATATGACATCCCATCGCCGAGAGTATCTCAAGCGAGAGGGTTATATCGCTGATTGCAGGAACATTTTCGATGACGCAGATGTCATCTACCATCAGGGTCGCAAGAATAATCGGGATCGCAGCGTTTTTTGAACCGCTGACCTCGATTGAGCCGTGTAAGGGCTTGCCTCCGTTGATGACGATTTTTTCCATATTCTATCTCGTTTCCCGGCGTATAGTAATAGTTTGTGCACGCCATAATTACGTGCTGTATATAAAACGGCACACGTCCGCCGTGACGTTACCGCGGTAATTTCAACTGCCAAAAAACCAAATTCTTCATTTGGTTTACGATTTGTTAATAAATAATATCTTATCTAATAGATATTATACCATAAATGTGTCAAAAATGGAATACCTGTTTACAGAATATTTACACTTTTCTGTAATGTTTACTGATTGCTCGAATACACTGTGCCATTTGCTGCATTATATACAATGTCACGACCGTTATTATGTTCAATTTGCCATGCCGGAATGAAGAAAAGTGACGTTTTTTCCGAATTCCAATAGACAGCATAGCAAGCCGACATCGAAGTTACCTGTATAGGGTCGCCGGAAACCGAGCCACCGGTGTCTGCTTGTGTATCCTCGGGCAGACCGGAATCGCCCTCGTCAATCAAAGCGATGTTTTGTGAATTCAGCGCTTCAAGGTCGGTGAAAAGTATGTTAACCTGGTCGTAAAGCTCGGTGCTGTGCTTCTTGTCAAGCGGTGCAAAATACCAGCGTCCGCTCGCATAGACAAGCTCATCCCCCTTGAAAACGCAGAGCGCATAATGTGAGCATACCTCGTATTCATCAAGCGTTTGCGCAGCGAGCAGATATGTTGTGTCTGTGCTCTCGTCGTAACAGCTGTCTTTCACCTCAGACGAAAGCAGACCGTCATCGCCGGATGCCCTATTTAGAGCTTCTGATGCCTTCTTTGAATGTGACTTAAGCTCGGATGAGGTGAGCTCGCCCTTGTTTTTTGAAAAGGCTTCGAAATTGTCGGCTGTAATTTCAGTATATGCCGACGCATCCGAAATGTCAAATCTCGAATAACGGAAGCCAAACTCCGTGTCAAATTCAACCGTTGAGCCGTCCTCTGTTCCAACGCTGATACCGCCCTCGGGAAGCGTATAAAGAAGCGCACGCGCAGAGCCGGTCAGTGCCTCGGCGGCATCGGTGTAATATTCGTCGCTGTAAAAGCTTTCGTGAACGTGCGCCTTAAATTTCTCCTTTGGAACGTCATCAAAATTCACAATAAGACCGTCGCGTGCGAGAAGCTCGATTGCACCGCGCAACTCCTCCTCGTCAACATATTTTATGGTACGTCCCTGTCTTACGACGTTGTATATCAGAAAAAGGTTCGCCGCAACAAGTATGGCGATCAGCAGATTTTTAACACTTGACCAGTTCACAGGCGTTCCTCCTTATTTTGCACTTATAAGCACCCATTCGGCAGTCGTTTCGCCGTACCGTAAGCCAACGCTGTCAAGAGCTCCCGTATAGTCGAGATGCTCGAAAATGTACGCAGAATCTATTGCAAGCGTCTGTGTTTCGCCCTCTCGGACGGTTATCGGATGAACAACCAGCTCACAGACGGTTTTTTCGGTCAGCACCGCACGAAGATATGGTTCTCCCGAGATGCGCACACCGTTATAGGTCAGGAAATATTCAACGACAAGCAGCCCGCCGTCACTGTAAACGTC
This sequence comes from uncultured Lachnospiraceae bacterium, assembly GCA_964430755.1. Taxonomy (GTDB): domain Bacteria; phylum Bacillota; class Clostridia; order Oscillospirales; family CAG-272; genus Flemingiibacterium. The sequence goes on from CAYSFT010000052.1 coordinate 7,241, forward strand.
GCCAAGACAAAGTTCTGCTCCTCCGCCGACAAGTCCATCGGATATCTCTCCAAGGCGGCGAATGAGATTGTCAACTGCCGTCAGCTTGTCAAAGAGTCCCGCTGTGTCGGAAACGGTGTAACCGAGCAGGGATTCGATGTCAATACCGCGGTGTGACGTTTCGTCCGTTGCATCATGAGTGTAAAACGACACGGTGTCGCTGCCGATCCTGAGCTGACTGTGAGTATCAACGTAAACATAGCTGTCATTATCGGCATAACCGTCGAGCTTATCGGGGTTATATTCGAAAAGGCGAATGAGCGCGGTACGTATTTCGTCGCTTGTCAGCAGTGTTTCTTCTTTTAAAATATCGGGGATTTCAATATCATCACGTGTCAGCGGCTGTATACCGAGGAAACGGTCATCCGTGCTGAACTCAAACCTATAAAGTGACGCATCGACAACGCCCGAAGCAAGCTGTGATATTGAAAAATCGGATGAAACGAAATAATCGTCGGGACGGAATTCATAATAGTTACCGTCATGATCGCAGGCGTAAGCTAAAAATCTCTGTGCGGCGTAGCTTTTATCGGGGATGATGATAAGGTCACGTATATGTGCGCCGATGCTTCCCGATGTACCCGAGGCAACATCCTCCTCGGAAACGGTCAGCTTGTCTGCGGCATAGGCATATATGATCTGATAAAGCACAGGCGTGTGATAGCGGATATAAACGAACTCCCCGCTTGCCGCAGCCTCACCGAAACGTGCTTCACCGTCAGCCGCCGAGAGCTTACGGCAGATCGAATCCTTGCCGAAAAGCTCAAGTATACACGGCTTTGCCAGCTCATACAGACCTGCGGTGGAATCATAATCAGCAACGCTACCCCAAAAGTCAGAGCTTGACGCTTGCTTATATCCGATAAACTCAGGAATCAGATGCGCCGAGTCGAGTCCCTCCGGAGAAGCACCGCTCTGAACGCTCCAAAGCTTATCAAAGTCCGAGCCGAGCTCCGACCTCGCCGCGACGCTTTCGTAAACGCGTCCTCTGATGATATACACGGCAACAAGCGCGATAAGGCTGATGAGCAGCAGCGTCAGCATCACTGATTTGATGCTTTCTTTTATTCTTATTATTCGGTGTTTTTTCGTTATTGTGTTCATGTTGTATTGTTACCTTTTAGATGGTGTTATCCCTCATTCGGTGGGTGCCCTCTCCGTCAAAGCCCGGAAGCAATCTTTTACACATATCTCGGTGGGAAGCGATAGAACACCTCATCCGTCGCCCTTCGGCGACACCTTCTCCCACTGGAGAAGGCACCCTCTCCGTAAAGTTGCGAAGCAATCTTTTACACCTATCTCCCAGAGTGAGAGGCTAAAAGCAACTTATTGCAGAGAACGCCAAAGATGTGGCGACAGAAGCGGTTAGATTTGAACGGTGCTTGGGATACCGAACGGAGGCGGAGGAGCCGGAGTGAGGAGGGTCCCCGACTACCGAGAGCGTTTTCGGAGGGTTTATGCGAAAACTCTGTGAAGCGATAGCGTCATTAAAGTTTTTTGCCAGGCTTTTTTTCAAAAAAGCCGCGTTTCCCTTTTATACGCACCACATCACTCAACCGACTTAAGCTTCGTTTCATACGGCAGCCATATAATAACCGTCGAGCCGACACCTTGTTCACTTTCGATAGCGATCTCGCCGCCGTGGGCTTCAACTATCTCTTTGGCAATCGCAAGACCGAGACCTGTACCGCCGGTTTCACTGGTACGCGCCTTTTCAACGCGGTAAAAACGCTCGAAGATATGTGGAAGATCGTCCTTTGGTATACCAACGCCGGTGTCTTTCACGCGGATCTCTATTCCGTCCGCTGTTTTGTCTGCGGAAAGTGTGATTTCGCCGCCGTCGGGCGTATATTTTATCGCATTTGAAATGATATTGATGAGAACCTGCTCAACTCTCTCCTTGTCCGCGCTTATTTCGGGAAGCGTTGCCGGTGCTTTGAGGGTAAGCGTATGTGAATGTGCATCGGCGTCAACCTTCATAACGTCACAGATATGTGCAAGCACGGCGCGTGGATCAAAGCTTGTGATGCTCCACTGTGTACGCTTGTTGTCAAGACGCGAAAGCACGAGCAGATCGGAAACGATTCGCGTCATACGGTCACATTCGTCAACCGCCATTCCGAGGAAGGTGTTCTGCATATCCGCTTCCATCTCGGGGTCGGAGAGTATCGACTCACAGGCAAGCTTGATGCTCGTCAGCGGCGTTCTCATCTCGTGCGACACGTTGGCAACAAACTCTCGGCGCGACTTATCAAGCTCATAACGTCCCGTTTCATCGTGAATGACCGCGAGGATACCGTTATGCTCGGTGTTGTCTGCCATATAGCTGATATTACCGAAGTTCACGTCGAGCACCTTGTTATCGAACATAACGTCACTGTAATTATAACCGTCACCGTCAGATTCGCGGTCAACGAACTCAACATGAAAATGCGGATTATAGTCGATACCGAAAAGCTCGGTGAAGCGTGCAAAGGTAAAATTCTCGTTATATTTGTCGCCAAGCAGCTCCTTGAAGCTTTCGTTGATGTGCATGACCTTGCCGTCATCCGTGAAGGCAACAACGCCGTCGTGCAGATAGGTAAACACCGTTTCAAGCTTGCGATGCTCTCCCGATACCTCTTCAAGCGTATTTTTCAGGGTTTCCTTCATGTGGTTAAAGGTGTCGGTCAGCTTGCCGATCTCGTCGTTTGACTGAATGTCAAGCTCATGCGAGAACTCTCCTGCCGCAACGAGCTTTGCGCCGCGCGTGAGGTTCTGAATCGGCGAGGTTATCGCTTTCGAGAGGAAGAAGGCAAGTATTATCGCGAAAATAAGACCGAACATGAGTGCCTGCAGTATGATGGAGAAAAGTATCCACGTGAACTGCTGCATCTCCTCCATCGAATCGCGGACGTAAATGATACACTCGTTTGTACCGCTCTCAAGATTCAGCGCATAATCGGCAAAATCTGCACCGAGCGGCTGTGTGTTATCAGGCTCACCGCGCATTGCGGCGATGAGATTTGCGGATTTCTGCAGGGTTCTGCCAAGCTCGGAGTCTGAGCCTTCGAGGAACTTGCCGTTCGTGTCGAGGATGTAGAAATTGCGGTAATCGTCGATACCGAGGACACCTCGGTAAGTGTTCAGTATCTTTAGCTGCTCCGATGAAAAATCCTCACGCGACAGTGCGTTTGTAAGCTCAGCCGTCAAGGGGCTGCCCGGCGAGAGATTCTGCTCCATCTGCTTGACGAACTCGTCCATATAGTAGCTGTTTACGCTGTTTATAAGAACCGTTCCGATAACGCACATTACCGTTATCATAAAAACAACGAGAATCAGAATGATTTTAAAATAAAGACTGTTATACATAGCTTATTTTATATAGTACCCCATGCCGCGCTTGGTGAAGAGGTATTCGGGCTTACCTGCATCAACCTCAAGCTTCGAGCGCAGACGGCTTACCGTAACATCAACGCTTGACGTGTCGCCATAGAAGCCGTCATATCCCCAAACCTCTGCAAGCAGCTGTTCGCGTGAATAAACGGTGCCCTGGTTTTTCGCCATGAACGAGAGAAGCTCATATTCCTTTTTGGTGAGCTCGATCGGCTCACCGTCACGTGTGACCTGATATTTCGCAGGGTCAATGACAAGTCCGCGAACAGCTATCGTCGAGGGAGTTGCTTGCGTCGGCGCTGTAACGATCTCACTGCGCGAGCGGCGGATGTTTGCCTTGATACGTGCCATAAGCTCGTTAAGTGAAAACGGCTTTGTAACATAGTCGTCAGCGCCGAGGTCAAGTCCCATAATTTTGTCGATCTCCTCTGCCTTTGCAGTTGCGAAGATTATCGGCGTTGCAAGCTTCTCACGGATATGCTTACAAACATCGAAGCCGTTCATCTTCGGGAGCATGATGTCGAGAAGAATGAGGTCAAAGTTACCGGTCAGTGCCTTTTTGAGTCCCTCCTCACCGTCGCAGGCAAGCTCGCAGACATATCCCGCACGCTGAAGATTATATATGACTGTCACGGCAATTTTGCTCTCATCCTCAACAACAAGGATTCGCTTTTTGTTTTCGTTTTCGGACATTTTAATTTCCTCCAAATTTTATATCGGTTTAGTTTCCTGCCGCGCCGTCCTCAAAAAAGACGGGAGAGACAACTCGCATCTCGCAGGCATCGCTGTTTTGCTTTATAAATTCAAGCACTGTTTTAAGTGCCGTCGCCGTGTGTGCGCTCTCCTCAAAGGAAAGCACGGCGGTTTCGTTTTTGAGTATGCCGTTTATCGCTATATCAGCGGCGGCTCGGGCGCTTCGGGTGTTCTTCGGGATGGTCACGTTCGCGCTCCAGAGGTAATAGCCGTCCTCACGCAGTGAAGCATAGAGCGTGGCGTCGGCTTCGGTATCGCCTGTCGGGAGTGGCGCTTTGCGGATGTGTGATTTTTGTTTTATGAGCGTATATAAAAGCTCGTTTTCGGCGTTGATATCGGAAAGCAGCGTTTCTTTATCGCTCGCACTGTCTGATGCACTCATAGCCTCAAGTGCAAGCGTGTGCCCTCCGGCGGCAATCTGCGAAAGAAGTGCGGCGTCTGTAACCATTTGCTCGCCGACAACGAAAAATGTCGCCTTGATGTTATAAGTCTTGAGCACTGCAAGTATATCCGTCGTATATTCGCCCGGCGCATCCTCGAATGTGATGTACACGGTTCTGTCTGAAACAACCGGAACCGGCGGCTTCACCGTGGATGATGTATCCTTTCCCGAATCGGCATTCACGGCAAAGAGAGACGGGAACCTGTTTTTTGCAAGATCCTCAAGCTTCTCTGTCTGATGTCCGTCTGTAACACGGAGCGCAACTGCACCGTTCGCCTTGTTTGTTATCTGCTCAAAGCCGAGATCGAGATAAGCGCAGACGGTGTCAATCGGAACATAGCGTTCATTGTGATATTCGCCCGTTTTCAGATACATTCGTTCCTTGTCGTGGTTTACGGCAAAATCCGAAACCGTGTCAAACGAAAGGAATTTTTCTCCGTGAGTTATAATAAATGTCTTGAGCGTTTCGTTAACGCGGACTTCAACATCGGGAAGCTGCGCCATAAACGTAATCGGTACATAATAAATGCTGTGTATGCGTTCAACCGGTAAACGCGCAAGCGTCCAAGCGCGGTCATTGTAGAAAAGCACAACATCGTCACTGTCGCCGCGTACCGCCATCGGAGCAAAAAATGCAACCGTAAACGCAAGCGCAAGGCTCAGTATCACCGACACTGATTTTATGATTTTATTTTTCATGGTGTGTGTCCTTTCGTGTGTTTATAAAAAGGAGTACGCGGAGAAACGGTCGCTTTTTTGAAAAAAAGCTCCGCAAAAAACTTTAATGACGCTATCGCTTCACAGAGTTTTCGCGTAAACACTTCGAGGGCGCTCTCGGTAGTCGGGAACCCTCCTCACTCCGGCTCCTCCGCCTCCGTTCGGTATCCCAACGACCGCATATTGGTTACCGCCTCTATCATCACATCTTTGGCGTTTGCTGCACAAAAATAGAATAGAGCGACGAAATGAAAAAAGGTGCACCGGAGCCGCCGACGAAGTTGGCAGCGGACAAACGGTTACAGTTAACAAAGCGAATCCGGAGCCGTCAGGCGGAGTTGAGCGCGAACCGAGCGCAGGCAAAGGAAAGAGGGGGAGCTCGAGGGGGATGGAAACCTTCGCGCCAGCGTTGGTGTCCGTCCCCTTCGAACTTACGCGAAATTCGAAGCGCAATACAAAGAGATTTAATGTATCTTTATATTCAGAGAATAAAAGTTACCCCTGCAAGCTTGCAACATACGCAACCGCGAGATCAACAGCCAAGCCATAGCTCAGCTCACCCTCGCTGACACCCTGCAATTTAAGATAAGTGTCGTTGACAGCAGAGCTGATGTCCGCCGCCTTGTTGTCGCGATACTTTTCAAAAAAGCTGTTAAACTCCGCCATTTCGCGGCGAACTCTCGCATCAAGCGTCCGGTAAACATCCGCAAAATCACCGTAATCGGTGTTGTAAAGTGCGGAATTCAGATATTCGTACATACCGAGATAACCGCTGTAACGAATATATGCATCATCTGCCTCGGCACAAACTAAAAACGCCATGAAGTTTGCCTCGTCCTCGCGTATTATGCCTCGCTGGTGCGAAAGCTCGTGCGCGGCGGTGAACGGTAAAGTGTAATCGGGGAAATTGACGTTCAGATTTGCTTCGCCCGTATAGTAGCTGTAAAGTCCCGAAATGTGAGTGTAAGTCATCGGCTCGGAAAGCGCAATCGGCTTGATGCGCGATTTAAGACGAGGGATAAAGCTATATTTGTCGCAGGCCTTGGCAAAGGCATCCATCAGATGACCGTTCATTTCGTCAACCGAGTATGGCATATACGAGCCGCCCTTGTAAATAAAGTCAACATCGTCAAGCTCGTCGCTCATTTTGTCAACCATGTACTCTGCCGCAGTGCGCAGTCCGTCAGCAGTGACAGGCACGTCTGCAAGCCCCAGCTTGTCTGCAAGGGGTGTGCCGTTATATGAAGCCGCAGCGGCAAAAACGTATATGCTGTATAATAATGTCAGTGTCGATGACAGCGAGAAGATACAGCGAACACCGTGAACATTTCCGCGTTTGACCGTCTGCAGACAGCAGACAAGCACGAAAACGAACAGCACGGGGATAAACAGTATCAGTGTTTCCGTCAGCGAAAACGGGAATATATTTGACAGCATGGCAAACAAGCCGCGGACAAAAGCGCCGGGATAACGGTTGATGAAATCGGCAAACGGCGCCGAAAAAACACATATTATATGAGTCACCGCCGAGATAATCGCGATGAGAAACAGCACAGCCGCAAACCGCGGACAGTATTTTTTAAAAAAGCCTTTTATTTTATCCAAGCTCAATTTTTTCTCCTTCAATAAGGTTACATAAACGCTCCATATCGTGCGCAAGCGCGGCATCAAGCACAAGGGAGTGCTCACCGAAATCAATCTTCAGCGAAGCGGCATGAAGTGCCTGACGTGAAATCGCCAAGTCGAGCACAGTCGGCATAGCTTCGGCACTGCCGTAAAACGCATCTCCGACAATGGGACAGCCAAGGTGTGAAAAATGTACACGAAGCTGATGCGTACGGCCCGTTACCGGCTCGGCGCGGACAACCGACGCAGTGTCGGATGAATAAAGCGTTTCATAAACGGTGAGTGCTTTCTTTGCACCGTCAGCCGAAGCGTCACAGACCTCGCGAAGTATAATGCTTTCGCCTTTTCGACGGATGTGCGTTTCGATTGTTCCGTTTTCATCGGGCAGTCTGCCGTTCAATATAGCGATGTAAGTTTTGCGTATACGTCCCTCTTGCATAAGAGCGGTGAGCCTTGCGGCAGAGAGACGGTTTTTGGCAACGAGAACCACACCGCTTGTGTCGCGGTCAAGGCGGTTCACGGCACGGAAAACGAACGGCTTGTTCTGCCTTGCAAAATAGTACGCAAGCCCATTTGCAAGGGTGTCATCGAAGTGACCGATAGAGGGATGAGTTGCCATATCGGGCGGCTTATTTACGGCGATGAGGTCGTCGTCCTCATAAATAATATCAAGCGGCATTTCGGTTGGCACGAGAAATTCGTTTTCATCCTGCGGCAGATCATCGGTCACAAGCGCGAGAAGATCATCCTTTTCAAGGACACGTCTGACTGTAACGTGCTCACCGTTAACAGTGATACCGTCATCAAGCCGTTTCAAGCGTGAAATGAGACCGCGAGAAATACCGTTTTTCAAAAGTAATTCTTTAACGGTGAGACCGGCAAGACTTTCGTCTATTTTTATCTGCATCCTGCGACCTCCCGTAAAAAGTGTGTTATATTTAGGTATACTTATCTACTTTATAGTATAACATGAATTTTTATTAATATCAAGAGATTAATGTGAAAAAATAAATTTTCTCATCACAAAACTAACTTCAGCCGCTGTATGCGGCGTTTCTGCGCGAAAGAAGCAACGAAGGCGCAAGCGGGGCGTCGAGGACGTCGCCCCCTACAAAAATCACGAACGGTCATAGCTAACAAAGCGAATCCGGAGCCGTCAGGCGGAGTTGAGCGCGAACCGAGCGCACCTGCGCCAAAGAAGCAATGAAGCCATTGAGCCGCCGACGAAGCTGGCGGCGTACGAGCGGTCACAGCTGACAAAGCG
>CAYSFT010000053.1:0-15217 GCA_964430755.1 uncultured Lachnospiraceae bacterium
TACTCCCGTCACGGCGGCGGTGCATTCTCCGGCAAGGACCCGACAAAGGTTGACCGCAGTGCTTGCTATGCTGCTCGTTACATTGCAAAGAACGTCGTTAAAGCAGGACTTGCATCCAAGTGTGAGGTTCAGCTTGCTTACGCAATCGGTGTCGCAAAGCCCGTTTCGGTACTCATCGAAACCTTCGGTACTGCAACCGTTGATCCCGAGAAGATTTCCGCAAAGGTTGCAGAGCTTGTTGACCTGCGTCCTGCGGCTATCATCGACCGCTTCAAGCTTCGCCGTCCGATCTACAAGAAGCTCGCAGCTTACGGTCATATGGGACGTGAAGATCTTAATGCTCCTTGGGAAGCACTTGATCTCGTTGATGAACTCAAAAAGCTTAAGTAAATATTTCGGGTTGTCGTTTCGGCGGCAACCCTTTTTTGCATCAAAAAAGCTGCCGTTTTTTGCGGCAGCTCTCGTTTTAAAAGTTATTTAGTTGGCATTTCTGGGCTGGATATAGACTTCCACGTGCTCCATCGTATATGAGGTGGAGCCGTCATACTCTATCTCAATAACCATGTAATAATCCTCCTGTGCCTCAACCGGAACATCGTAATGCAGAACAGGGTCATCTGTAAAATTAGCAACTCCGCCGGGACGTGACGTTCCGTAACCCGTATATGTACACTGTACAGAATTTATGTATACCCTCGGAACAATTCCATATTCCAACTGAGCCTTCGGCATAGAGATATCAAGCGTCACCTTTGAGCCAACCGTAATGTCTCCAACGGGGATACGCAAGGTTGTCACAGTTCCGCGCGATATGGTCTTGCTGAGAGTGAACTGGTATTTATTCCACAGCGCAGGCGAATCGTTAAATGTGATAATACATCTGCGGTTCATCTCGATAACCTTGTCGTATGAACCCATGTTTGTGGTAAATATCCATCTGCTGTTAGAGGAATTGATAGTTGAATCAGTACCAATTGTAAACCGTTCGTCATCAGAAGTGAACGAAGTAACCGAAGTATTCATATTAAGAATATAAATCTTATCGGCACCCTGCGAATAAGCACTTGCACAGAAGCCGGCATAGAGCTCAGGCGTCCATCCCATGTTTCCCTTTGACGTGTTCGGTCTGACGTAAGCCGTGTCAATACCTGCCGCTAAGGTTACACCGTAAGGCGTAAGAATGGAATCCCAAAGTCTTATCGGCATATCAAAATCGGTACACTCAAAGCGTCCCGTAACAGTCACATGATCAACAGTACCCTCTGCTGCCCAGGTGATAACGTCAAGACCGAACTCATAGCAAGTCTGAGGATCAGACGGAACACGAACTGCAATCTTGATATCGTGACCGTATTTTTCCTCGTATATCGCTACAACATCGTACAGCTCACGCATGAACTGATTGAAAATATCAAGCCCTCTATGCTCGCCGCCGATATGCCAGAGAAATCTCTCGCGCTGGAAGTCAAGCTCAAGTCCGTAAACATCGTAACGACTGAGCGCTTCGTTTATCAGCTGCAAATAATGCTCCCTCACCTCGGGGTAAGTGTAATCGTAAGTCTTGTCCATATAGGACACAAAGTTGTGATGCTTAACGCGGTAAAGGTGCGGATTTTCATGGAAGTAGTCCGATTGGAGCCAATGGGTTGCAACATTACGTTCATGCGCGTCGTTCATACGGAATGAAAGCCACGGATTGATACCGATATCGTTTAAGGTTTCTGCCCAGAGACCGATATAGTCGATTCCAAGCGTTTCCCAGATGTGATGTGCACCTTTACAGGGAGCTGCTTCGGTATAATCAACCGCAATACCGTTTTCTTCGGTTTGATGATACTTATCAAGATAAGATGTCCAGACATTTGACGGATATGTTGCGATCTCGTTGCAGACAGTCAGCATAAAGTCGGTAACCTGCGTGTCCTTATACTGCATTATTGCCCCAATAAAATCTTCCTCGGTAACTGTATCTGTATTACCGCCGACATTATGAAGTGTACCGTCGGCATCGTTATTAAGCATGATACCGTTAACCTTATATTTTTCAAGATAAGTTTCGGGATCATATGTATCGGAATATCCTCCGGCGTTTGCATATGCAATCTCAAGCACGGTTTGTCTGTCCCAGTTTTCACCGAATGTCGTGGATGTATTGGCACCGCTCGGAATCGAATCAACCGGAACAAGTGAGAACTCATCCATACAATAATCCTGGAAAAATTCAGGGTATCCTTTTCCGCAAACATTCAATTCGTCAAGCGCAGAGGTGAGCGTTACATAATATTCAACCTTCATCCATTCGTTGTCACAGTTTACATTGAGTGTGACCATGGCTTTATTATCTGCATCCTCAAACTCAACACGCAGGCTCGTCAGCTCATCTCTGTTATATGTACGGAAATAACCGGTGAACTTATAAATTCCGGCAGGCACTTCTTCAGTGGGTTTAAGGCGATAACCGAAATAGTTATAAGGTATCGCATCCGTGCGGAGATAACCGCCGTTATCGTCGCAAAGCCACTCGAGAATCATGCTGTTTGTCTGCTTTGTCCACTGTGAAACGCAGTCAATGCTGTCGAAGTTGCTTTCGCCAAGCAGGTTATCGCTCGGAAGATCGGTTGGAATAGACAACGGCTGGACAAAAGCCTCCGTATGCTCCGGAACACCACTGACTCCAACAACCAACTTTGCGCTCGCACCGACAGCAAATAATTGCACTATTAGTGACAAGCTTAATATAGCCGCGAAAAATTTCATTTTTTTCATAACATTTCCTCTTTAAGTTATAATAAAAAATACTTTGATAATAATAATCTACTCTATTATACCATAAATCAGTCTGTTATGTCAATATTTTTTCGTCTATTTTTTGCTATATTTTAGTGAAAAATAAATTTATCAGCGCATATCAAGCCCTGAGCCGCATCTTACTGTATAGTTCATCTCTTCCCCAGAAAATCGCACACTGCCGCAAATACCGTCAGCGCAACCTCCTTGCGGTATTCGTCCGTCGCCAATTTCGCACATTCCTCACGGTTTGATAAAAATCCGCACTCAACAAGCACCGCCGGCACCTTTGCACGGTCAAGGATATATATCGCCGAGGTCGCACGCTTGATTTCGCGCGTGTTACCCGTGTCAAGCCAAGTCCCGGCATACCCCTGAATATAGCTTGCAAGCTGTGAGCTCTCCTCGCTGTTCGGCGAATACCAAACCTGCAGTCCCGAATATTTTTCGCTCGTGAACTTGTTCATATGTATGCTCACAAGTATCACCTCTCTGCCGGATTCGGCGATATCGTTCGCCACGGCAAGACGGTTCTTGAGATCGGTCATTTTACGGTGGGTTTTAACATCGTCCCCGGCTAACAGCCTATCATCAACCCGAGTCATAACGCAGTCGATCCCCGATAAACGAAAAAGTGCAGCAATACGCTCTGCCACAGCTAAATTTATCTGTTTTTCAAGACTGCCGTCAATTCCGACTGCGCCGCTATCCATTCCGCCGTGACCTGCATCTATAACAATAACCGGCAGCTCAGGCTCTACATTCTGAACAACCGCAGCACTGTCCCCTGCCATGAATTGCGCGATTTTATAGCAAAGAAAGCATACGACACACAAAATTAAAACAACAATCCCAAATTTGAATCCCACCAGAGCAGCACTGCGTATTTTGGTGGTTCCGGCACTGACTTTTTCTTTATAAGGTACCACATCCTTCATCAAAAAGGACCTCCAAGCGTTTTTGTTTCATTCTATGTCAGAATCCCTCGGAATATGTTTTCTTTTTCTTTTCATAATTTTTTTGAATATCCGTGCAGAAGCGAGCATTATAACGGAGCTCACCAAAAACAGAGCAACCTGTCCGCGCGCCGTCATGCCAAACCATCCGCAAACGAGTGCAAGAGCCGCCGCCGGCGCAAACCAGACAGTAACAAGGTTCTCAAATACCGCTTCGCAGAATATTGAAGCAAGAATTATAACAAGCCAGATTATGGGAAGCATCGAGATTACAGTCATTTTATTTTCCTCCGCTTTCATGTACTATAATATATTATTGCAGCCATGCGTAATATTATAACATCACCGTTTAAAATTAATAATTTATGACTAAACTTATAAAGATTTAAATTTACGTCTATACATTAAATTTCCACTTGAATTATGGTATATTTTTTGCTATAATGTAGATACTGAATATTTTTTGCTGTTTGTGAGGAGATATTAATGAATAATACCGAGCCCACCATCCGTACTCCGCGGAAATCCCCACGTACAACTCATATAATGCTGATTTTAATGGCAGCTGCACTTTTCATTTCATTGCTCGCTGTCCTTTTTGTCTTGCTTCCTGTCTTTAAAGATAATAAGGCGAATGACACCGTGCAAACTACCGCTCTGCCACACGACTCCACACAGACACAGCCCGAAAAACAGCCATACACCACCGATTCCATGCGCGAGGTACGCGGCGTATACATTGCATCGGTATATAATATAAACTATCCATCAAAAAAGGGACTTTCGGCAGATGAACTTCGCTCGGAGCTTGACGATATTGTTAAAACCTGCCTTGAAGCAAACCTGAACGCGATATATTTCCAGGTTCGCCCCTCTGCAGATTCGCTCTATAAATCTGATATATTCCCCACATCCGAATATCTTTCGGGAACGCAAGGCGACGTTCTTCCCGAAGGCTTTGATCCGCTCGCATATCTCACCAAAATCGCCAAGGAAAAGAACATTGACATTCATGCATGGGTGAATCCGCTTCGTGTAACAGTCGGTTCAGCAAGTGCGCCCAAGCATGACGTAACAATTCTCGCCGAAGGTCATCCGGCACGTGAACATCCCGATTATGTCATCCCTTACGCCGACGGACGGCTTTATTTTGACTGCGGCAATCCCGATGTACGCAAGCTTATTGCAGACGGCGTTGCCGAAATTGCGGCGAATTACGATGTCAAAAGCATCATTTTCGACGATTACTTCTATCCGTATCCCGTTTATGAAGGTAGCAAGCTTGCAAACTTCGACGACAGCGTGACATATGCTGCATATGGCGGTGAAATGACACTCGACGATTGGCGGCGCGATAATGTGAACAAAATGATAGAGGGCTGCTATAACGCTATCAAAGCGGCAGACGCTGACTGTGACTTCGGCGTTGCACCGTTCGGAATCTGGAAAAACGATAACGGTGAAAACGGCGGCAGCAGCACATCAGGGCTCGAGTCATATTCGGCTATTTACTGTGATCCGACTGCATGGATACGCGGCGGATATATCGACTACATCGCACCGCAGATTTATTGGCGCTTCACCTCCACTGCGGCACCGTATGACGTGCTTGTTCGCTGGTGGAACACCGTACTCGACGGAAGCGGCGTGGAGCTTCTTATAAGTCACGGCGTTTATAATTACGACACCTGGGAAAACCCCGAGAATGAACTCCGCACACAGGTTGAATTTGCGCGCGCCGAGCTTTCATATCGCGGTTCGATACTGTACGGTTATGCGGCATTAAAAAACAACTCAAGCGGACTTCTCGATGAAACAGAGGACGTTTTTGCGGAAGAAATCATTTATTCCGAAATTGCGACAAACGGGCGTGACCTTATCATCAGTATTCCCTATTCGGGAAGTGAGGTTGACGGAGAAGGGACGTTTGTCATCGGTACGTCTGATCCCACCGCACCGCTTTATATTGACGGTAAGCAGATCGGCAGAACGAAAAGCGGTTATTTTTCAGCGTATCTCCCTCTTGAAAAAGGAAAAAACACCTTTATCTTCACTCATAAAGGCGTTGATACGGAATATGTTATAACCCGTCCCGACGGCACTTCGGGCGGTAGTACCGTTACACACCCAACGCTCGAATCGCCGGGAATTACAGCCGTCACTCCGTCATATAACTGGATGGGTGACACAACACTTCCCGTAAGCGTTACAGCACCGAGAGGCTCACGTGTCACAGCGGAGTTAGGCGGCAAAAAAATCACACTCACACCCACGCTCTATGTTCCCTACACCGGCAAATATATGAAAGAAGTTTACACGGGAAGCTTTACAGTAAGCTCACCAAAGGGACAGATAACCGATCTCGGCACAGTAAAATTCACAAGCACCTACGGGGGAAAGACATATACAGCAGAATCGGCAAACATCCGTGTACGCGGCGAAGGCGTATATCTTCCGATCGAGGTTATAAACAATGACACAGAGCTGAAAATCGAACCCGACAGCTGGTATTACGATGACTATACGGTTCAGGCTGCAGGTATGCGAGAGAATGCGGTGTATCTCGGCAGCGGTATGTACAAGCTCAGATGCGGCGGATATATTTCCGAGGATAAGGTGAGGGTACTCGATGAAAAGGTGGAACTTACCGCAGAGATAAAAAGCGCGGTTATGGAGTGTGACGATGAATATACATATTTTAAAATAACCGTAAGCGAAAACGTGCCGATCAACACCTACATGGAAAACGGCGAATTCTGCGTGACACTCTATAACGTCAATACGGCGACAGCGCCAAGTGCTTCATTTGCAAAAAATCCTCTGTTTACCGAAGTCAGAGGCGAGGTCAGCACAAAAGCGCAGTCGTATAAATACTTTTTTAAGCTTGTAAACATCGAAAACTTTTACGGCTTCGATAATTACTACGAAAACGGTACTCTCGTTTTTAAATGGAAAAACCCCGTTTCCCTCCCCGATTTGGATAAACCGCTGACGGGTAAAACAATCGTACTCGATGCAGGTCACGGCGGCAAAAACCCGGGTGCACTCGGTCCACTCGGTGCGGCTGAAGGAGCAATGAACGAATCCGATTTCAATCTTGAGATCGTCATGGCAGCCGAGAAATATATAAAAGGCCTTGGCGCTGATGTTATTCTGATACGTGACCGCGAAACTCCGAATGACATTCCCGTAACCGAGCGTATAGAAACGCTTATCGACATATCGCCAGACCTTGTTATCTCCATCCACCAGAATTCAATGCCATACACAGCCGACATAACGAGAATCCGCGGAGTCGTTGGACTATACTGGGCAGACTCGGGATATATGCTGACCGACGTCATGGGCGAAACAATAGCAACGGTACTTAACAAGCTTGACCGTTCACCAACAAAACAGCGTCTTGCCATGGTGCGCAACCCGAAATTCCCTGCGACACTTGTTGAAACCTGTTTTATCACCTCTGTTGAGGAATACGAGCGCATGATGAAGCCCGACGCCATTGAAACCATAGCAAAGGCAATTGCAAACGGCGTTATAAACTATTATAAGGCGCAGGAAAAATACATTCTTTCTGAATAATCTCATCACAAAATAAGCAAAATAATTGCGAAAACCTCTTGACAAGTCAATCCTGCTGTGGTATAATATACAAGTGTTCGATATACGCGAGCACTTATGAGCCACTAGCTCAGTTGGCAGAGCATTTGACTTTTAATCAAAGGGTCTGGAGTTCGAATCTCCAGTGGCTCACCATCCGGTATATTTATCGGTAGAAGAACGCACTGTATATCGGTGCGTTTTTTGATTATATTGAACCTATTTTATGCATAAAAAGGAGAGATAACAATGAGCGAGCAAACAACATGGAACGGCTTCAGAGCTGAAGAATTTACCTTTGAAGACAAAAAAGCAATTGTAGTATTCCCCGACAAGGCAAACGAAAAGAAAAGCTGGACAGTTAAAATGGAATACTGGGGCGCATTCCCGGAAACCGAAATTGAGCTTTTGAAACGCGGTTTCCACGTTACTTACATCCAGAACAACAACAGATGGGTAACCATGGAGGACTGCGAGCGCAAGGGACGTTTTGTTAAGTTTGTAATCGAAAAATACGGACTTGCAAAGAAGTTTATTCCTGTTGGTATGAGCCTTGGCGGTGCATTTTCGATAAACTGCGCAAGCTTATATCCCGAGCTTGTACAGTGTATGTTCATTGATGCTCCTGTACTTAACTTCGTCAGCGTTCCCGGCAAACGCAATGCACACAATAATGCCTGCTGGGATGCCGAGTTTGTAAAGGCGTATCCGGGTATTACAAGAGCTGCTCTTTACAATTTCCCGAATCATCCTATCAACAGAGCTCCTATTGTACTTGAGCACAAGATACCGATCCTCATGGTTTACGGAACAGACGACACTGTTGTTGAATACGAAGAAAACGGTCTGATGCTTGAGGAGCTTTACGCAGATCATCCCGAGCTTCTCACGGTAATGAAGAGAAATATGCAGGGACACCATCCTCACGGCTTCCCAACAAATCCGGGCGTTATCGCAGACTGGATAGAAGCTCACGCCTGATCAAAGGATACAGTTATGAAAAACACAGACCTTATCATATTCGGCGGTCAGAGCAATATGCAGGGACAGACTGATTCCTTCCTGCGACCAATGATCCCGTGGACGGCGCATTTGAATACCGTTTTTTAAGCGATTCTCTCGTACCGCTCAAGCATCCCGTTGGCGAAAATCTTGACCTTGACGGAAATGAGTTCCCGCTTGATTACACAGTCGAGCCTCAATCACTGTGGCGTGACCCGACTGCAACCTTCGGCGGATATACGATTACCGATCCGTATTGGTCTACAAGTATGCTTCCCGATTTTTGCCGTGCATACATAGAAGTAACCGACAGAAACGTCGTGGCTGTACACACGGCAAAGGGTGCGACCACAATTGAGTATTGGCAAAAGGGCGGCGGCGCATATAACATTCTCGTGAAAAAAGCCAAAGCAGCTATCGAGAAGGTTCAGCCCGAGCACATATATTTCGTCTGGCTTCAAGGCGAGAGCAATGCGCTTGAGAGAATGCCCAAAGAAGAATACAAGCGTCAACTCGAGATGCTTAATGCTTCCCTGCGCGCCGATCTCGGCATTGAAAAATTCGGCGTGATTCAAGTCGGTCAATTCGCTATTCTTGTCAGCGAGGACAGAGTCAAATATGACTTTGAAATCATCAATGCACAAAAGGAAATTTGCGAAGAAAACGATGATTTTCTCATGCTCACAACCGTAACCGAGCAGCTGACGAAAATTCCGAGCTATATGAATCCCAAGGCAAGAGGTCACTACAACTACGAGGGACAAAAAATAATCGGCACATTCGCCGGAAATACCCTCGGCAGATATAAAAATTCAGAGCAGGTTTAAGACCTGCTCTTTTTGTTTACTGTTTAGTTATGGCCATCGGAGGCTCTGCACTGCATACAAGCTTTCCATCCTGCACATCAAGCACGAGCGTTGAGCCCTGCGAAATCTCGCCGCGAAGTATCTCTTTTGCAATAAGCGTTTCAGCTGCTCCCTGCAGATACCGTTTCAGCGGACGTGCGCCGTAAATCGGATCATAGCCTGCATCAATGATGAGCGATTTTGCCGCATCGGTAACGCGAAGTGAAAGCGAACGGTCAGATAGACGTGTGGCAAGCGAAGCGATAAGATTGTCAATGATACCCGTGAGATTAGCCTTTGTAAGCGGCTTGAACATGATTATCTCATCAAGACGGTTGAGAAACTCCGGTCTGAACGATGCTTTAAGCTCGCTATTGACACGTGCTCTTGCCTCACTTGATATCTCTCCATCCTCGTTTATGCCCTCAAGCAGATGCATACTGCCGAGATTTGAGGTGAGAATGATGATCGTATTCTTGAAATCAACCGTTCTTCCCTGGCTGTCGGTGACACGACCGTCATCGAGTATCTGCAGAAGAATATTGAACACATCGGGATGCGCCTTTTCAACCTCGTCAAAGAGGACAACCGAATACGGCTTGCGGCGTACCGCCTCGGTAAGCTGACCGCCCTCGTCATATCCGACGTAACCGGGAGGTGCACCAATGAGACGCGACACACTGAATTTTTCCATATATTCGGTCATGTCAATGCGTACAAGATTGTGCTCATCATCAAAAAGACATTCTGCAAGCGACTTCGCAAGCTCGGTCTTACCAACACCCGTCGGGCCGAGGAACATAAAGCTTCCAATCGGTCGATTCGGATCGGCAATACCTGCACGGCTACGCTGTATCGCTTCTGTGACGAGCGTGACTGCCTCGTCCTGACCAATCACACGCTTGTGTATCACCTCGTCAAGATGAAGCAGCTTCTCGCGCTCACCCTCGACTAACTTCGAAACAGGTATACCCGTCCATTTCGCAACGATCTCCGCAATCTGCTCCTCCGTTACAGTGTCATGCACCAGCGTATCATCACTCTGCGCCTCTGCACGGTCTTCCGCTTCGGCAAGCTTTTTTTGAAGCTCGGGCAGATCGGAATATTTGAGCTTTGCCGCTTTTTCGTATTCAAGTCGCAGCTGTGCCTGCTCAATCTCGCCTGCCATCGCTTCGATCTGCGCTTTTAACTCTTTAACCTCGTCAACCGAGCTCTTCTCCGCATCCCAGCGCGATTTTAACTCGTTAAACTTGTCTTTTTCAGCTGCAAGCTCCTCCGAAAGCTTTGCAAGACGGTCGCGGCTTAACTGATCATCCTCTTTTTTCAGTGCCATTTCCTCAATCTCGAGCTGCATGATACGGCGACGAATGTCATCAATTTCCGCAGGCATCGAATCCATCTCGGTACGTATCATCGCGCACGCCTCGTCAACAAGGTCGATCGCCTTATCGGGCAGGAAACGGTCGGAGATATAGCGATGCGAGAGCGTTGATGCCGCGACAATTGCGTTATCATGAATACGAACACCGTGGAATATCTCGTAACGCTCCTTGAGTCCGCGGAGAATGGATATAGTGTCCTCCACGGTCGGCTCGTCAACAAGCACCGGCTGGAAACGGCGTTCAAGTGCCGCATCCTTTTCGATATACTTGCGGTATTCATCAAGCGTAGTCGCGCCGATACAGTGGAGCTCGCCGCGTGCAAGCATCGGCTTTAAGAGATTACCTGCATCCATCGAGCCCTCAGTCTTACCTGCGCCGACTATCGTATGAAGCTCATCTATAAAGAGAATAATACGTCCCTCGGATTTTTTTATCTCGTCAAGGACAGCCTTGAGTCTCTCCTCAAATTCTCCGCGATATTTTGCACCTGCGATGAGTGCCCCCATGTCAAGCGAGAATATCGTTTTTTCACGAAGCCCATCGGGAACGTCACCGCGAACAATACGCTGTGCAAGTCCCTCTGCAATTGCAGTCTTACCAACACCCGGCTCACCGATGAGTACGGGATTATTTTTTGTTTTGCGTGAAAGTATACGTATAACGCTTCGTATCTCGGTATCACGTCCGATAACGGGATCAAGCTTCTGGGTACGTGCACGTTCAACGAGATCGGTACCGTACTTTGCGAGAGCATCGTATGTGTCCTCGGGATTGTCGCTTGTAACAGGAGCTGTCTTGACCTTGGAAAGCTCCTTTGAAAATGAATCACGTGTAATTCCGTGATCCGATAAAAGCGTGCGTATTGCCTTTCCACCCTCGGAGAACAAACCAAACATTATATGCTCAACCGAAATATACTCGTCTCCCAACTGCTTTGCACTTTTCTCGGCAAAACGCAGTACCTCCGAGACCTCGCGTGACGGATAGAGTTCACCGCCCGTAACCTTCGGAAGCTTTGAAATAAGTGTGTCAAGCTCCGAAAGTATCGCATCGCAGTCTGCGCCCATTTTCGTGAAAAGCGAGCGTATAAGTCCGCCGTCCTGATCGATAAGTGCGTACAAAAGATGCTCGGGAGTGAGCGCCTGGTTACCTGCCTCCTTGGCGATATTCTGTGCTGAATTTATCGTGTCAATAGATTTTTGTGTGAATTTTTGTGCGTTCAATTTTCTTCCTCCTTATACGGTTATATTACCGCCTGCAAGTGCCTTTAAATAGCCTGCCGCAACGTCTTTCGCATCGAATGTGCCGCTTATATAGCGCTTCATAAGCGAATCGAAAAGCTGTACATACGAGGATATTCCCTGGGCAAGCTCATTCGAGGTGACATTTTCTTCGCAAACAATATTACGGACAAATTTGAGATCGTAAAGTACATATTCACGAGTTCCCGACCGAGGCGCAAGATACGTATCCTCAATCTCTTTCCAAAGTCTGAAAAAGCGTGTCATAGCTTCGATAAGTGCCGCCGACTGTGTTCGAAGTATCACCGACAAAACGCCGATATCCCTGCCGCTCGGAGCACCGTAAAGCTCAACCTCGTAACGCACCGTCGGGCGGTATTTATATTCAAGGCAGGACTTAAACGACATTATCGGCATATTGGGCTCAAAAAACGGCACAAGATCGCGCGAGGGCGACATCATTTCCTCAAGTGTTCTGAAAATATCGTTTATTCTATCCTCCGGTGTTCTCACACAAACGTGCTCGGCGAGAATACGGTTCACTAAATTTGATCGGTTAGTTCCCATGCGGTGCGCAAGAATGTCGATCTCTCTGACAACATCGTCAGACAGCATGAGACTGTATAATGTTTTCTTCAAGGTTCATTCCTCCCTGCTTTGTTTACGGTTTTATTGTATCACGCGAAATATAACTTGTCAAGATATTTATATAAATTTTAATACAAGTTTTATAATTTTGCAACAGATTTTCATTTTCGAGTTTACCGACAAACAGATAATTTTTCGCCTTTTATTAATAATTCTAATCTATCATAACACAAAAGTGCGGATTTTATTTAATTTGCGGATTTTTTAGAAAATTCTAAAATGCCATTGATTATTCATAATTTAGGTGTATAATATAAGATGAATGATTTTATTTTATATGGAGGCTGTATCAATGGATAAAAAACTTACAAAGCTCACAGGCTTTCAGGGTATCGAAGGTCCTGTCCTCACAATCGTTATGGACGGTATCGGTGTTGCCCCCGCAAATGCGGCAAACGCTGTCAACGCGGCTTACACCCCCACTCTCGATATGCTTGCGGCAAAATATCCGCACGTAAACTTGAAGGCTCACGGAACCGCTGTCGGACTTCCCTCCGATGACGACATGGGTAACTCCGAGGTTGGTCACAACGCTCTCGGTGCAGGACAGGTTTTCGCGCAGGGTGCAAAGCTCGTTTCGCAGTCAATCGAATCGGGCAAGATGTTCGCATCGGCAACATGGCAAGAGCTTATCGCAAATGTTAAAAGCAACAATTCAACTCTGCATTTTCTCGGACTCTTCTCCGATGGTAATGTTCACTCTCATATCGACCACCTGAAGGCTATGCTTATTCAGGCAAAGAATGAGGGCGTTTCCACCGTTCGTATTCACATCCTCATTGACGGACGTGACGTTGGCGAAACCTCCGCACTTGAATATATTGATCCGTTTGAGGCATTTATCGCAGACCTTCGCGATGCAAATTACGATATAAAGATCGCATCCGGCGGCGGACGTATGCAGATCACAATGGACCGTTACGAAGCTAACTGGAGCATGGTTGAGCTCGGCTGGAAGACTCACGTTCTCGGTGAGGGCAGACAATTCGCATCCGCTGCCGAGGCTGTTAAGACCTATCGTGAGGAATTAAAGGTTATCGACCAGGATCTTCCTCCCTTTGTTATCGCAGAAAACGGCAAGCCTGTCGGCACTGTAAACGATGGCGACAGCGTTATCTTCTATAATTTCCGCGGCGACCGTTCAATCGAAATCTCCAAGGCGTTCGACGACGAAAACCTCGATAAGTTTGACCGTGTACGTTATCCCAAGGTGGTTTACGCAGGTATGCTCGAATACGACGGCGACCTTCACATTCCGAAGAAGTACCTCGTTTCTCCTCCCGAGATCACCGAGACTATGGGCGAATATCTCGCAGGCACAGGCGTTTCACAGCTTGCTATCTCCGAAACACAGAAATACGGTCATGTAACCTATTTCTGGAACGGAAACAAGTCCGGCAAGTTCGACGAGGAGCTTGAAACTTACATCGAGATTCCCTCTGACGTTGTTCCCTTTGAACAGAGACCTTGGATGAAATGTGCAGAGATCACCGATAAGCTCATCGAATGTCTTGAATCGGGCAAATATAAGTATCTGCGCGTCAACTTCCCGAACGGCGACATGGTTGGTCATACGGGTTCGTTCCTTGCAACACAGGTATCTGTTGAGGCACTCGACCTCCAGCTCGCACGTATCCTTGCAGTTGTGGACAAGCTCCACGGTGCGGCACTCATCACCGCAGACCACGGTAACGCTGATGAGATGTACGAGGTTGACAAGAAGTCCGGCGAGCCGAAGAAAAACAAGGACGGCTCATATAAGGCAAAGACGAGCCACACGCTCAATCCCGTTCCCTGCTATATTTACGACAATTACAGTGCTGACAAGTATGAGGTAAAGGCAGACGACGGAAAGTTCGGTCTTTCAAAAGTAGCCGCAATGATGGTTAATCGCCTCGGTTATGAGGCTCCCACGGCTTGGGATGCTTCGATTATTAAGGTTAAATAAAATTTGGATAAACGCGTTCCAATGCCATTAATATAAAGTATAATAAGTTTAGATAAGCCAAACGCGAAAGATCCCTCGGTTATTACAGAAATCGAGGGGTCTTTTTCATATAATACTGAAACTACTTTAAAATGAATTTACGCCCCACACATGGCAGGGCGTAGTATCGTTGGATTATTTAGCGTATTGATTCAACTTATTTACAATGGCTAAAAACCGTGGATTATCACGCATACAATCATAACGCTTGTTTTGCAATCTGTCAAGCATATAATAACAATTCGTATGCTCTGTGAGTTCGTGAAAATCTTTGCCCGGTTCCGGGTAAATCAGCTTATTGATAAGGATAGACGTGTAATGCTTTCCATGGTCGCTGATATAAGATTTATCATATTTAACCGCGTGATAACACATCCGTTCAAGCGATAATAGTGCTTCATCAGTTTTCCCCTGTGCTATCTGATAGGTCGAGATAAGCCAATCGTTGAACGCAATCCGGACATGATAAAACATCAGATTTTCTCCGTATATCATGAAATAGAGTTGATTTGAAATGTTAAGCATCTCAATTTTTCTATCCCATGTTGACGGATCATTCGGCAATTCATCATCCAGCACATAATTATGAATTGCAATTCCCAATGCATCGGTGAGTTTATCAATTTCATCTTGTTAGACAACCTTGCATAAAGAAGTACCGATACATAAGGCTGCCCAACAAGGTCAATCACACTTCAACAAACCCGACAAAGGTATAATAAATCTTGATTTCACGTTCTTCCTGTCCGTCCACGGTCTTGCGCTCACC
>CAYSFT010000054.1:0-15182 GCA_964430755.1 uncultured Lachnospiraceae bacterium
CACCTTGACAAGTATTTCTGAAAAATGTGTCACCTATCATTGACAATTCAACAAAAAAACATATAATTTTTTCAAAAACCCCTTTACAAATCCGAAAAAGTGTAGTATAATATTCTGACAAGGTAATGTTTTACCTAATTAAAACACAAACAAGGAGACACAATTATGAAACGCATTTTATCACTCACACTTGCATTTTTACTTATGTTCACAATGGCTTTAGGATTCACATCCTGTGGCGACAAGACGGACGATAACTCCGACGATGCAACAGCAACCGGCGATTGGGCAAAAATCGAAAAAGACGGTTACTTCGTTTGCGGTATCACCGTTTATGCTCCGATGAACTATTTCGATGACGAAGGCAATCTCGTTGGTTTTGACACCGAATTTGCTCAGGCTGTTGCAGAAGAGCTCGGCGTTGAAGCAAAGTTCCAGGTTATCAGCTGGCCTAACAAGTATCTCGAGCTTAATTCCGGCGCAATTGACCTTATCTGGAACGGTTTCACATACGGTATGGAGAGCGATGGCGTTTCCCGTACCGAGTATGTTGACTTTACATATTCCTACCTTGAAAACCGTCAGTGCCTTATCACAAAGGCTGACCGTCTTGATGAGCTTAACAGTGCAGAGGCTCTTGCAGGTCTGAAGGCTGTTGCAGAGGGCGGTTCCTCCGGCGAGGGCGTTGCAAATGAGCTTTCCGGCAGCGAGGATAATGTTACAACCTTCGATTCCCAGGCAAAGGCTCTGATGGAGCTTTCCTCCGGAACTGCAGACTTTGCTGTTATCGACTATCAGATGGCAAAGGCTATGGTTGGCGTTGGCGACTACACTGATCTCGCTATCAACGAAGCAGTACAGCCCGAGGCAGAGGTTTATGCTATCGGCGCACGCAAGGGAAGCGACTTTACTGCAAAGGTTAACGAAGCAATTGTCGCACTTTCAGAGAGCGGTAAGCTTGCTGAGCTTGCTGAAAAGTACGGACTCACCAATGACCTCGTTACCGAATTTGGAAGCGAAGCTGAATGAGTTTATTAAAGGTTACGCAAACACTGTTTGAGGGGTTTGGCGTTACGTGTCAGCTGTTTATTCTGACGCTTGCTTTTTCGCTGCCCCTCGGACTTCTGATAGCTTTTGGTTCGATGTCGAAGTGGAGACCTTTTAAGGGACTTAGCAAATACAAATCAAAATTAGTCAGAATTGTTGCAAATATAAGACCGATATCATTGATATTCCGTCTCATCGTTTGGGTCATACGCGGAACACCTCTTATGCTTCAGCTATGCGCTATCTTCTATGTTCCGGGTATGGTGTTTGGTGTTCAGCTTTTCGGCGGTACTAACGGACGCTTTACAGCGGCACTGGTGGCATTTGTCATTAACTATGCCTGCTATTTTTCCGAGATATATCGCGGCGGCATCGAGGGTATACCGAAAGGACAGTATGAAGCGGCGCAGGTGCTTGGTATGACTGCAGGAGAAACGTTCTTTGCGGTTATTTTGATGCAGGTTGTCAAGCGTATTCTTGCGCCTATAAGCAATGAGGTTATAACTCTTGTTAAAGATACCTCGCTGGCTCGCGTTATCGCAGTTGCGGAGATATTTTATATCAACGATATGTCGTTTCTCAACCGTGGACTTATCTGGCCGATGTTCTATATCGCGGTATTCTTCCTCGTGTTTGTCGGAGTGCTGACGCTCTTCTTCGGTTGGTGCGAGAAGAAGCTCGATTATTACAAGGTGTGAGGTGGAGTTATGGCTTTTCTTGAAGTAAAAAACTTAAAAAAGCGGTTTGGTAACACCTCTGTCCTTCACGGTATCGACTTTTCAATGGAAAAAGGCGAAGTCGTTGCGATAATCGGTTCTTCCGGCGGAGGTAAAACCACCTTTCTTCGCTGTCTCAACTTCCTTGAGCGGGCAAACTTCGGAACGATTGACGTTGACGGTGCATTTCACTTTGATGCAAATGTTACATATACAAACGCACAGATGCGCTCAATGCGCCTGAAAATGGGACTTGTGTTCCAGTCATTCAACCTGTTTCCGCAGTATACTGCACTTGAAAACGTCTATATTCCCCTGCAGCTTCGCACAAAGGAGAAGATACGTGCGACTGTTCCGTTCGGAATGAAACGCCGTGCGGCGTATGCGGAGGCGCAAAAGGAAAATCGCAAAATTGCCGAGAATATACTGACCGAGGTGGGACTTGCCGATAAAATGAGCAATTATCCCTGCCAGCTTTCGGGCGGTCAACAGCAGCGTGTTGCGATTGCCAGAGCACTTGCGCAAGAGCCGGCGATCCTTTGCTTTGATGAGCCGACGAGTGCGCTCGATCCTGAATTGACGGGTGAAGTGCTTCGTGTTATCAAGGATCTCAAGGATCAGGGGCGCACAATGCTCGTTGTAACGCATGAGATGGATTTTGCACGCAATGTTGCAGATAGAGTTGTCTTTTTTGCAGACGGAATGATCGAGGAGCAGGGAACACCTGCGGAGATTTTCACAAATCCGAAATCTGCTAAAACTGCCGCATTTTTAAATCACAGTGCGGTTAGCTTATAATTTACATATTACCCAATAAGGATTCCAAGCGGAGATGCCGTCACTCAATGTGGCGGTGTTTTCGTTTTATTTGTTTTTTTATGGGCGTTTGTGCTATAAAAAATTGCAGTTTTCTTTTAAGAAACTTAAAGGATTACTGCTATCCTTGTTTCTAAAAATATAATATGTTGTTTATAAAAGCAACCAAATATATCGCAAAAATGAGAGAAAAATGCCAAAATAACATAAAATAATGCTAAAAATGGTGAAATAATGAAAAAACATCGGCGATTTGGATAAAATAGCCGTGCTCCTTTTGTTAGATTCGCCAAAAACAAGATGCAAGTTCTCAAAATTCAATGTAATGTTCCACCTTGTGTGACTTTGCGGAACATTTGATTGTATACTTTCATGTTAACTTTTGATATAATTACAGTGTAATATTGAGGTGTTTTGCGGCCACGGAATGCCTCACAACATCAGATTCGGACATATTTTTTACGAATCAAAACACATTTTTTTCTGAAAGGACGAAAAAATTATGAAGAAATTTTTGACACTTGCTCTTGCGGTATTTATGGTGATTTCTTGCTTTACCGTAACCACTGCTGCTGCTGACGGCGCACTCAAAATGGGTACTCCCACAATCGATGGTGTACTCGATGACATTTACACCGGTTCCGTTATGATCAAGGGTGTCGGTGCAGATGCCTCTAAGAACCAGCTTACTTCTGAATGGGACGGTTCTATGGTTTGCGACATTTATTTAATGTACGATAACAACTATTTCTATGGTTTCGTTCACGGTGTTGATGATGACCTTATTTCGAGAGGTCGTGCATATGCAACCAGCGATAAGAACCCGATCGTTAACGATGTTTTCGAGTTCAGACTCGTTTTCAACGGCAACGACCAGGATCAGTTTAAGGCTTCCATCGACGCTTACGGTTATGACTTATTTGGTCTTCCCAAACACTATGAGATCATGGACTATGATACTTTCGTTTGGGCTGTAAAGACCGATGAAGCTGCAGGTACATTTGACATTGAGATTGCTATTCCTTGTACCAAGGGTAACCTTGACCTTATCAAGTATGGTACTCTCGGTTTTGCATTCCAGATGAACGATATCGACTACGACGGCAGAGTTCAGGAGTTCTCGCTTTATAACACAAATCAGCAGAACATCTGGACCACCGCTAAGTATACTCTTTCCGGTCAGCCTGCAGTTGCAGGTCAGGGTCAGACTGTACAGGCAGGTCCTGTAACCGGTACTATCGCAGAGGTTACCACAGCGGCTCCCGAGCCTGATACAACTCCTGCTCCCGAGACAACTCCTGCGCCGGCTGACACCACCGAGGCTCCCGAGGCTGACACCACTGTAGCCGAGGCAGATGACACCACCGCAGCAGAGGGTGAAGATACCACCGCAGCAGAGGGTGAAGATACCACCGCAGCAGAAGGCGAAGACACCACCGCAGCAGGGGGTGAAGATACCACCGCAGCAGAAGGCGAAGACACCACCGCAGCAGAGGGTGAAGACACCGCTGAGGCAGAGGGTGAAGATGATACCACTGCAGCAGAGGATGAGGTTGACACTACTGCAGCTGATGATGAAGAAACCACCGCTGCTGATGACGAGGAAACTACCGTTGCAGATGAAGAAGAGACAACAGCAGATGAAGGTGAAGACGACAAGGGCGGCCTTCCTGTTGGCGTTATCATCGCAATAGTTGCAGCAGTTGTTGTAATCGCAGGTATTGCAGTTGCACTTTCCAAGAAAAAGAAGAACTAATCTTGCATAAATCAAACAAATAAAAAAAGGGTTGCGGCCGCAAACCCTAAGCTCGAACTTCGTCGAAATGGCGGAGTTCGATTTTTTTATTTATAATTATTTCCCTTGACGGCGGAAACGGTTGGGCGTTACTCCAACGTGCTTTAGAAACATCGCTTCAAATCCCTGACGTGTTTCATATCCGCACTTCTCGGCTATTTTATCAATTGACATATCGCTTTCCACCAAATATTGTTTTGCTGCACTCAGTCTTATTTCACGCAGTTTTTCGGTGAAAGACATGGCAAAGCATTTGTCGAGTATACGTCGCATCTGCGTGCGGCTGTAAGAAAAATACTCGGCGAGGGAATTAAGCGTGATTTGTCTTGAAAAATTCAGATAAAAGTAATTTTCAATTTTTGTATAAAGATTTATTTTTGGAATATCTTCAGACTTTTGATCGGTGCCAAACGCCGCAATTCGCTCAAGAATATAACTGATGATTATACCGAACTGCGCTTTCATTCGGTATTCGCCAAGACGCGAAAGATTTGTGTGCTGTGACTTTCGGAGTCTTGCTATAAGATGAAAGATCATCGAGCGTTCCTCTTCATTGAGCGAATAGTGCATATATGAGGGAAGTGTTTCGGAAATATCTTTGTCGGATGAAGTCATATTGAATCTCATGCCGAAGCGCCGCATATTGCTTGAATGAGTGAGCAATTTGTGCTCAACGTGAGGCTTGATAAGCAGGACTTCACCGGCGTTGACAGTGAGATTGGAATTTTCAACCAAGACTTCAAATGAACCCTCTTCAACGATCAGTATCTCATGAGTTGCGTGATCATGATAGGTCAGGGATGGCGTGAGACTTGGATGCTTTTGCTCTATCTCATAATCCATCAATATATCAATCGTTACATTTTCGCAGACGATGCTGACAGATGACGGAAGCTCAAACGCATCAATGTACTCTTTGTCAATGAACTTTGCGCGCGGCATATTCCCACTCCTCTCATGTTGTTTTTATATAATATCACATTAATGTTACGGGCTGATTAACAAAAAGTCTAAAAAAAGTGAATTAGTGATATCTGTAAGAAATATTTTTTTGTTTAACGATTGACAAATCGACTATTGTGTGGTATAATAAATAATAAGTGTATATGTATATAATTACTGATTGAATATATGATTTGAATTGAGGAGACATAATTATGAAGAAGCAGAAACTTTTTAAGTCTTTTCCCACTAAATTAATAATTGGGCTGTTACTTGTTGCCGTATTGGCAGTTTCGGTGTTTGCCACATTCAAGCAGGATTTCCTGGATGCATTTTTTGATTTGTATGTTAAGGAAGACACTGTGGTAGATCTCGACTCGGTATCCACTGAAACGGGAACGACCTACGTTCCGGAAAAACGTACATACACTCGTCCTGAGGAGACTTATGAGGGCGTTCAGGGTATAATACTTCGTTCCGCGGCTTCCGGTGTTGACGCTTCGGTCGTTTCGGGAACTCAGGTTACAGACTATATGATTATCGCTGATTCAACAAGCCCGACAACTGCTATTGCAAACCTCAGAGCTGTCGGTGTCAATGCTTGGATCTCTGTTCCGCTTACGGGTGTTGACTCCGATATGGTTTCTTCGATTGATGCTATTCTTGCCGCTGACGACGTTGACGGTATTGAACTTGATTTCTGCGGTATGCCTTCGAATCCCGGCGAAACCAACTCCGATGTTAACTCCATAAACGCTTTTGTTGGCGATGTTGCAGCGCTTATTGCTGAGTATGAAACAACTTGCGGTCACGATATCAAGCTTTCCGCAAAGGTTTACTGCGATATCAACACAAACTATGGCTTCGGTATTGATGTTGCGGCTTGGGTTGCAGCTGATTATATTGATATGATCACTCCGGCTTCCGGCTCGGATATCTCCAACACTGATATGTCGATAAGACTCTGGACTTCGCTTGTTGATCCTTACGGAGTTGTTCTTGCTCCTCATATCGCTCCCACGATCAAGCATTACGAAAGCTCGACAGCTGTTGCAGATCAGACAGCCGAATCTCTTGCAGGTGAAGCTGCATTCGCGATTTCACAGGGCGCAGATAAGATTTCGGTTGCCGATTATATCGATGCTTCGTTGCTCAATGTCATCGGCTCGTACGACACCGTAATGGCGGTTGACCGTGTACACCATGTCTCCTACAACACAACAAGAAAGGCTTGGACGCCCGCATATAATCAGCTCCCCAGATCTTTCTATCAGTCAACAAACGCTATTCGCATTCCGATGGGTAATATACCCGAAAATGCGACTGTTACCGTTCGTATAACCTATAATACTACATATTTCACCAATACTAACTCGTACTATGTCAGCGACTATCCGACAACAGTACCTTCGGTTACAGCTTATGTGAATTCGCAGCCCTGTACATACAAGGGGTATGTTAACGGAACTGCTGTTAAGAGGTATAGCGTTATCACTGTCGGATACAACGCTACAACCTACGACTACATCGTTCCCACGACTGCACTTGATGGAGGATATGCTGTATTCGAGCTTATTCCCCCAAACAATACAGGTTACACGCTCACCGGTATTCAGCTCATTGTTGATGTGCAGTAACAGTTAATAAAAATATGATCTGCTGTCCTTAATCGGGCGGCAGATTTTTTTGGGCATTTTATATGTATTGGCAATTTTTTGATTAATTGGAAGTGAGCATATCCAATGCCTCTGACAAAGTTTTGTTTAGTAACTCTATTTATCAGATTTTTTTCAGATATACTCACTTTTTTTGTTATTCAAGTGATGACTGCGCGATGGAAGCTCCATTTATGAGCTCATCCGTTAACGTCACCGAGCGGATCCGGCGGTTATCGTATGTCGCAAAATGATAACTTAAACTTTCCGCATTTGCACATGAGGCGTACAGCGTGTACATATTTTGTCCGCGCTCGTTTTTTGAGCAGCCGAATGGGACACTCACGCTGTTCATGACGTGAAAAAAACGGTTTATTTCATCGCTTCCTGGGGAGGTTTCAATGTGCGATTTTACGAAAAATGCCCTGACAAACCGTGACGATGATGAAAAATCTCCCGGCAGTCCCATCGCTCCCATGCCGCGCGCATATGGGACAATGTCGACCTCGCGGCAGAGGTTATTTTGCGGTGCGTTCGGTGTCAATTGGAGAAAATCAGAAAGGTGAGTTGCGTGATACTTAAACGGAGGTTCGTTTGTTAACACTCCGAAGCTGTTTTCGTAAATTTCGAGTCCCGAGGACACCGATTCAAGCGTGATTGCGCCTGTTTTGTCGGCGATTATCCAGTGAAGCGGTGTTGAGGGCAAATCAGTGGAAAAATTGTCGGCTGTGATGTTGGTGCTTTTCAGTAATTCTTTAACCTCAGAGAGCGTCCGACACTGCGAGAGCACCCACGGTATAACTTCAAACGATGCGACGTTATGCAGACCATCTGCAATGGGATGATACTTTGCGCTGAGCGTGAAATTAAGTCCTGCGGCAGATAGTCCCGACTCATTCATTGCGTCAAAATAGAGCGGTACACCGTCGCGGACACAGCCTATGCCTATCATCGCAAGGTGTGATTTTTCAGATTTTTCATGAAGAAACTCAAACCGGAAATTTCTCGGTGTTGTGATTACACTTTCACCATATGAGCAGTCGACATCCAGTGTGCGTCCGAAAAGAGGACGTTCACCGTTTATACTGACAGCGGTACACATTTTTCACCTCGTTAATCGGAGAGCTTTGCCGATGTGCTTATTATTTGCGCCGCTTCACCGCGTGTCAGAGGGTTATATGCGCCGAGTGTGCCGTCGCCGTTCCCACGGAGGATTCCTTCGTTGTAAAGACCGTACATCGCGCCCTTTGCCCATGTGGGAATAGTGTCCGAATCGGCGAATACACTTACGGCGTCACCGCTTATACCGGTGAGTCTTGAAATTATCATTGCCGCTTCACAGCGTGTTATCTGATTGTTCGGATGAAATTTAATTTTACCCTCATATGCCGCACCTTCGATTATTCCAAGCGCATCGGCAACGGCGATGCATCCCTTATATTCGGCAGGTATATCCGCATCATCGGCAAAGCCTGTGTTCATAGTTGTGAAGCCGGTGTAGCCTGCCGAGGTCATTGCAAGATAGAGAAATTCTGCGCGGCTGATCTTCTCGTCGGGATAGAAACGCTCGCCGCTTTGCGCTGCACTGATTATTCCCGAGCGAACGCAGGATATGACTGCGCAGTTTGCCCAGTGACCGTTCATGTCGGAATAAACCTCGTCTGTCTCGGCTTTACCGACACGCAGCGTGATCTTTTCCTCGGCAGAACGGTTTCCGTATTTATCGGTGACGCGAACTGTGAAGCTATCCTTGCCGGTGAAGCTTTCGCTTGAGGTGTATTCATAGTAACCGCGGTGACGGTCGGTCATTTTTACTGTACCGTTTGATGGGTTTGACATGATTTCATACGTCATTGCGTCGCCCTCTTTGTCGGTTGCCTTGACAGCTCCGAAGTACGGTATACCCGAGTAGGCATCAGCGTCACCGACGGAGGTGCTTACGGTGTTATTTTTTTCGATTACAGGTGCGGTATTTACGGTTTTGAGCGTGTACACTGTACATTCATATTCGGTTCCGTAAACGTCACTGCCGCGACAAAAACTGAACGTGGCGGCTACCTCATTACTTCCGAACGGTACGAATTTGAGTGAGTCAAGGTTTTTCTCGGAAATAGTCTGACCAACCTCAACCCACCGTGTGCCGAGCTTGAGTCTGCCGAGTGTGCCGTCGGGCAGGGCAGTTACGGTTATCTTGCCGACTGAGCTTACTCCGAGCGATTCTGTGAAATCGGATTTGTCAAAGCAGATATCTGTTCCGACAAGACCGCTTTTTGCCACGGTGTATTCCTCGGCGATAATGTCGAGAGCAGGAGAGAGCTTATATTCGGCGCGACAGGGAAGTGCTATACCGATAAGCATGAATGCGGCGAGGACTGCGCCAAGGCCGCGTGAGAGCTTTTCATAGTGTTCTTTCATATTTTACCTCCAAAATATATGTTGATGTAAAGCTAAGCTTCGCACCTATTTTTGCCCATAGGCGGACATTTATGCGTTTTTTTGTAAACATTTCTCATATAGGCGCAAAAAAAACTTGAAATTTATTTAATTTGATGTCTTGAAATATTGGAGCATCTGTTGTATAATATATTTTAATGTAATATATTTTTGGAGGTAATAAAAATGTTAGATATCAAAATCGAAAGAACAACAGCTCCCAAGGCAAAGCCCGACTGGGATAAGCTCGGCTTCGGAAACTTTTATTCCGACCATATGTTTTTAATGAACTATACCGAGGGTGAGGGCTGGCATGATGCACGTATCGTTCCTTATCAGAACTTCTCGCTCGATCCTGCAACAATGGTGTTCCACTATGCGCAGGAAATTTTCGAAGGTCTCAAGGCTTACCGCACCCCGAATGGTGAGATTCAGCTCTTCCGTCCCGAAAAGAACTTCGAGCGTATGAACCGTACAAACGAGCGTATGTGCATCCCTGCAGTTGACGTTGACGACTGCATCACCGCGCTCAAGGCGCTCATCGACGTTGACCGCGATTGGGTACCCGTTAAGGACGGCACATCCCTTTACATTCGTCCGTTCATCATCGCAACCGATGTACACCTCGGCGTACACGTTGCAAAGACATATCTTTTCGCAATCATTCTCTCGCCCGTAGGCTCTTACTATGCGGCAGGTATCAACCCCGTTAAGATCTTTGTTGAATCCGAGTATGTACGTGCTGTCAAGGGCGGTACAGGCTTTACAAAGTGCGGCGGTAACTATGCGGCATCCCTTATCGGTCAGAAGAAGGCCGAGGAGCTTGGTTACGCGCAGGTTCTCTGGCTTGACGGTATCGAGCACAAGTATATTGATGAAGTTGGCGCGATGAACGTATTCTTCGTTATCGACGGCGAGGTTATCACTCCCACAACCGAGGCAGGCTCTATCCTCCCCGGTGTTACACGTATGTCCTGCATCGAGCTTCTTAAGAGCTGGGGATATAAGGTTACAGAGCGTCGTCTCTCGATTGACGAGGTTGTTGAAGCTCATAAGGCAGGCAAGCTCAACGAAGCATTCGGAACCGGTACAGCGGCTGTTATCAGCCCTATCGGTGAGCTCAACCGCGACGGTAACAAGATGGCCATCAACAACGGTGAGATCGGCGAGATCGCACACAAGCTCTATGACAACCTCACAGGTATTCAGTGGGGTAAACAGCCCGACACTCTCGGCTGGACTGTTAAGGTAGACTGATTTTTGAAAACAAAACGGCAGTACGTTTACATTGAGGTAGGCGTACTGCTATGATTTTGCGTTTTTCTGATAATAAATTTTCAATAGATTTTGAGGTTTTGTCAAATGTTTAAGAATTACACATCCATGTTGAAACGCGAGTTTTCGGGATATAACGCTTCGAGACTCATAAAAGATTTACTTGCCGGACTGACTGTTGCCGCTGTGGCACTTCCGCTTGCACTTGCTTTTGGTGAAGCGAGCAAAGCATCTGCAGCAGCCGGACTTGTTACTGCAATTATTGCAGGTGTTATCATAAGCGCATTTTCCGGTGCATCATTCCAGATATCCGGTCCGACCGGTGCGATGAGTGCTATACTGACAACGATTGTCGCTTCGGTTGGTCTTAACGGCGTATTCGTTGTTTGCCTGATTGCAGGCGTGATACTGCTTGTGTGCGGTATTTTCAGGCTCGGCAAGCTGGTTTCGTTGATACCCCGTCCCGTTATAACAGGCTTCACTTCAGGTATTGCTGTTATAATTGCGCTCGGTCAGGTTGATAACTTCTTTGGAACCGTTTCCGAAGGTAACACGGCTATTGAAAAGCTTGTTTCATACGGCAGACTTGGTTTTATCCCTCACATTTGGACGCTTGTGCTCGGACTTATCGTTGTTGCAATAATGATAGTTTGGCCGAAGAAATGGAACGCGAAGGTGCCGTCGTCACTTATCGGTATCATTGTTTCGACTGTTATATACGTTATATTCCGTTTTGACGGAGTTGCGACGGTTGGCGAGATTCCGAAAACGCTGTTTTTATCGGACAGACTCTCGTTTTTCGGACTCAATCTTGACACATTGATGACGCTTCTTCCGTCTGCACTTACCGTTGCGGCACTCGGTATGATTGAAAGCTTACTTTGCGGCGCATCGGCATCGCGAATGAAGAACGAGCCGTTTGATGCTAACACAGAGCTTGTTGCACAGGGCGTCGGAAACATACTCATACCGTTTTTCGGCGGTGTTCCTGCGACTGCGGCAATTGCACGTACAAGCGTTGCGATAAAATCGGGCGCACAGACCCGTTTGACGGGTATATTCCATGCGTTGTGGCTGCTTGCGGCTATGTTTTTACTTGGCGGCGTCATGTCGCTTGTCCCGATGTCGGCGCTCGGCGGTGTACTTCTTGTAACCGCATGGCGTATGAATGAATGGCACGCGATAAAATACATATTCGGAAAGAAGTTTGTCGGCGCGATACTGCAGTTCCTTATAACCATGATTGCAACGGTTGTTTTCGATCTTACCGTGGCAATTGTTATCGGTATCATATTCTCGCTCATGGTGTTCATCAAGAACGCGGCGCATATTGAGGTTACATCCGCACCTGTTGATGCAGGTCGTCTTGCGGCGCGCGGTAAGCTTGGAAATGGTCACGATAATGGTGTTGTTGTGTACGTAACCGGAGATGTGTTCTTTGCGAACATCGGCAAGCTGACCGGCAAGCTTACGTCGCTGTCGAGCTATGATGAAATTATCATATCTTTCCGTGGAGTGCCGGATATAGATATCACATCAGTTGAAACGCTTGGTGAATTTTCAAGTGAATTTAAGGCTATGGATAAGCGTATCGCATTCTGCGGCATGAATGATACTGTTGCTAAAGTATTTAATAAGAGCGGCATATTCGGTGAGCTTAGTGACGGATGTGTTTATAAGAGCATAGATGCGGCTCTTCTCGCGGATAATATTTGCGTCGAGCCGGAAAAGAATATCATGGAGAGTGAAAATGAAAATTACGTTAAATCCTGACGCGCAGATCGTTAAAACGGTTAAAGAGGGACTTGAAGCCAAGGGTGGTTACTGCCCCTGCCGTATCGGCAAAGCGGAGGAATACAAATGTATGTGCAAGGAGTTCCGCGATCAGATTGCCGATCCCGATTTTGAGGGATACTGTCACTGCTTGCTTTATTATAAGTCGAAGTGAATATAGGCGATGCCCTCATCCGTCTTGCCGCTTTGCGGTAATCCACCTTCCCCCAAGGGAAGGCCTTGGGTAAGATTTATACCGGTTTGATCCGTGGTCAATTTAAAAGCCTTCTCCCGTGAGAGAGGTGTGAAAGATTGCTTTGCAACTTTACGGATGAGGGCAAAAAAAGGAGTTGTCTGTTTTTTTCAGGCAACTCCATAAAATTATATTTTACCTTCTTTTATGAGATGACGTTTTATCGCTTCGAGTGATTTATCGCTTATATCATGCTCAAGACGGCAGGCATCCTCGGCGGCGGTTTCATCGTCAACTCCAAGCGAAACGAGAAGCGCAGTGAGGATAGTGTGACGCTCAAATATCTTTTCGGCGATCTCACGGCCGAGTGTGGTTAAACTGAGTGTACCGTCAGCTGCCATGGTTATGTATCCGCCGCTTTTTAAAATGCTCATCGCACGGCTGACACTGGGCTTTGAATAACCGAGATGTTCGCCAACGTCAATAGAGTGAACATTTGCGTTATTTTTGGATAGGACATATATTGTTTCGAGATACATTTCTCCCGATTCCTGCAGGCGCATATTGTCACCTCCCATTGCTTTTTATAGATATATCATACCACATAAATGTGAATTTTTCAAGCTTAAAGAAGAATTTTTACGTAACTATTGCAAAACGGCGAAAAATCTGCTACAATTTTAAAAGCGGATGTTTTCCGCGGGACAGGAGATGTCTTAATGGAACTAATCAGGCGGCTTTATGCGCCGGATCATATGCTGAATCCATCACAAAAACAGCAGGAAAAATATAATACAAAAGAGTTTTATAAAAATTTCGTAAAGGTCGCGTGGCCGGCGACGATGGAGGCTGTGCTTTTGGGCCTCGTTAATTTTATCGACTCGATAATGGTCAGCACGCAGGGCACAGATGCAGTCGCGGCGGTAGGCCTTACCAATCAGCCGAGGTTTATTTTCTATGCGGTGTTCTTTGCACTTAACATCGGTGTTACGGCGATTGTCAGCCGACGCAAGGGCGAAAATGACCGCGAGAGTGCCAACAAGTGTCTTGCACAGGCGGTGTCGCTTTGTATGATGCTCGGCGTTGTGCTTGTCGGAACGGCGATATGTTTTGCAGAGCCGCTTCTTCGTTTCAGCGGTGCCGAGGATGACACAATTGGCATGGCCACATCTTATTTCCGCATAACGATGATCGGTATGCTGTTTACGTCGATCAGCCTGATCATAAACGCGGCACAGCGAGGCTCGGGTAACACTCGCATATCAATGACTACGAACATGACCGCGAATATCGTAAACTGCTGCTTTAACGCACTGCTCATAAACGGTCTCTTTTTCTTCCCGAAGCTTGGCGTTACCGGTGCGGCAATTGCAACTATGATGGGTAACATGACCTCATGTGCGATGTCGATATATTCGGTTTCTCATAAAGAGAGATTTTTGCATCTTCGTCCCTCGTCGCTTTTTAGATTCAAAAAGAAGGATCTTTCACTGATCTGCAAAATTTCAAGCTCTGCCGCGATTGAGCAGGTGTTCATGCGCTTTGGCTTCTTCATTGTTGCCAAGATGATTGCCGAGCTTGGTACGACCGATTTCGCAACCCACACGATCTGCATGAGCATTGTAAACCTCTCGTTCTGCTTTGGTGACGGTCTTGGTGTTGCGGCGTCGTCACTTGTCGGACAGAATCTTGGTAAAAAACGTCCCGACTATTCGATTATTTACGGCAAAACAGCACAGCGTATCGGATTTTGCGTTGCGGTGCTTTTGATGCTGCTTTTCACCCTTGGAGGCGATCTGCTGATAAACCTCTTTATGTCAAAGGGAGAGGAAAACGCAGCGCTTATCGTGAGTACGGGCGTTAAGATACTCTTTATCCTCGCCGCGATAACGCCTGCGCAGATATCTCAGGTTATTTACAGCGGATGTGTACGCGGTGCAGGTGACACTACATATGCGGCGGTTGTCAGCCTTGTTTGTATTGCGCTCGTTCGCCCGACGATGACATATCTGATGTGTTATGCTTTACCGTTTGGCGTTATCGGTGCATGGATTGCTATGTCGATTGATCAATATTTGCGACTGCTTTTCATGTTTATACGTTTTTCAAGCGGTAAATGGGCAAAGGTTAAGGTATAATTTTAAAATCATGCGGTCATCCTTGTTTGGGTGACCGTTTTTGTGGTTTAATGACACTCATGCGTTCGGCAAAATTGACATAATTTTCGCATATTGCGCCTTAAAATATTATGTTCGGAAAATTTATAAAACCCCTTGACAAACGAGGTGCAATAGTGTATAATATTGTATGTTGATTGAGCGAATGCTTGTTATGTACCCGTAGCTCAGCTGGATAGAGCAACTGCCTTCTAAGCAGTAGGTCGGGGGTTCGAGTCCCTCCGGGTACGCCAAATCCCGGATATGAAACAGTGTTCGGGTTCAGATAACGGCAGCGCAGGTCGTAACGGCTTGTCTGCTCAGAGATGGTGGATGTAGCTCAGTTGGTTAGAGCGCCAGGTTGTGGCCCTGGAGGTCGAG
>CAYSFT010000055.1:0-14631 GCA_964430755.1 uncultured Lachnospiraceae bacterium
GACAGCGTAACGACCATCGGCGCCTATGCATTCCTCAATTGCAAGAGCCTGACGAAAGCAACGATCCTTTCCGAAGCCGTTACATTCGGCTCGGATGTATTCAAATACACCCCCTCTACCTTTGAGCTCCACGGTTACACCGGCTCGACTGCGGAGACTTACGCGAATGCAAACGGGCACACATTCGTGCCGCTTGACGAGCGTACCATAATCGCATCGGGTACGTGCGGCGATAACCTCACATGGACGCTTTACGACGATGGCGAGCTGGTTATCGACGGTACGGGCGCGATGACGAATTGGACGTACAGCTCGAAAGCGCCGTGGTGGAGCTATCGCACGCAGATTGAGACGGTTACTATCGAAAGCGGTGTAACGAGTATTGGAGGCTATGCATTTTACGACTGCATAAGCCTAACGAGCGTGGACATCCCCGACAGCGTAACAACCATCGACTACTCTGCATTCTCCTCTTGCACTAGCCTGGCGAGCGTAGACATCCCCGACAGCGTAACGACCATCGGCAACTCTGCATTCTACTATTGCACGAGTCTGGCAAGTGTAGATATCCCCGACAACGTAACGACTATCGACGACAATGCATTTTACGACTGCATAAGCCTAACGAGCGTAGACATCCCCGACAGCGTAACGACCATCGGCAACTCTGCATTCGCCTATTGCACGAGCTTGGCGAGTGTAGAGATCCCCACCCGCGTAACCTCAATTGACGATAAGGCATTCTATGGATGCACGAGCCTGACTAGCATCACTGTGGATGAAAATAATACTGAATATTCAAGTGATGCATATGGCGTACTGTTCAATAAAACTAAAACTAGACTTATACAGTATCCGATTGGTAATGCAAGAACAACATACACCATCCCCGACAGCGTAACGACCATTGTATACATGTCATTTGACGGGTGCACTAGCCTGGCGAGCGTTGTTATCCCTGACGGCAAAAGAAGCATCGGCAATTGGGCATTCTACAATTGCACGAGCCTGATAAACATGACGATTTACTCGCGAGATACAACATTCGGTATTGATG
The DNA here is from genome assembly GCA_964430755.1 of uncultured Lachnospiraceae bacterium. Lineage (GTDB taxonomy): Bacteria > Bacillota > Clostridia > Oscillospirales > CAG-272 > Flemingiibacterium. The sequence continues at coordinate 1,058 of CAYSFT010000055.1, forward strand.
TATTCTACGGCACACCCACCACTTTCGAAATCCACGGTTACACCGGCTCGACGGCGGAGACTTATGCAAACGAGAACGGTCACATCTTCGTGCCGCTTGATGCTTATGTTGTAAGTTATGATGCGAACGGCGGAGCAGGGGATGTTCCTGTTGACACCTCCTCGTATAGTGCTGGCTCGAACGTATTGGTACTGTTTGATCCGACACCTGAACGCGAGGGATACCTGTTCCTTGGATGGTCGAGAAATGCGGACGATACCGTTCCGGAATTTACAGAGGATGGAACGAAAACTTTAAAGCTTGATTCCTCTGTAACGCTTTATGCAATTTGGGAACGCGATATTTCGTATACTCTTACGATAAAATATTTGTTTGAAGACGGCGAAAAAGCGGCAGACGACAAGGTGTTGACACTTCGTGAAGGCTCTGAATACAGTGTTGTTTCTCCTGAAATTGCTGATTTTAATGCAGATACACTTATTGTTTCGGGCGTTCTTGAGAGTGACACCACAGTGACAGTAACTTATAGTCCTATTGAGATGCAGCACATTGTTTCTATTGACAGTGTTGCACTTGGCAGCGTGGGTTACAATACTCCATATAGCTCTCTTGGTCTGCCGACATACGTGACAGCACAAACAAGCACGGGAAAAACAATTTCTCTTCGTGCAATCTGGAATTCGTCGGATTATGCGCCTCTTGTTTACGGTTCACAGACGATAACAGGAACAGCTATTGCAAGTTATGGTTATGTCTTTGACTGTGATAATACAATAACAGCAACCCTTACCGTTTCTGAAAACACAATAGTTGCAATAAATACTATGGATCTTGGTGTTTTGCCTCTTAACACCTCCTATGAAGGACTTGGACTTCCTTCCACAGTTGGTGTAACAATAGATACAGGTGCAGTTTATTATCTGCCTGTAAACTGGGATAGTTACTCATATGACAGTAGTGTTGCAGGCAGACACGAAATTCACGGTGAAATAGTTCTCGAAACAGGTTTTGTTTTTGCATCAGGTGTTGAAAATGATGCCGTTGTAACATTTGAGCTTTCAGAGCTTATGCTTGGTACAGCCGACATCGTATTCCTCGTTGATACAACAGGTTCTATGACTGATGAAATACGGAACGTCAAGAATAATATCAACAACTTTGCAGACCGTCTTGAAGCAGCCGGTGTTTCTGTGCGTTGGGCATTGCTCGAATACCGTGATATCACTTGCGACGGTGTAAATTCCACAAAAATAAAATACTGTGGCTCTTCGGAGTGGTTTATCGATGTAAACACCTATAAGAATGCAATTGCTTCGCTTTCTGTAAGCGGTGGCGGAGACCTCGCAGAAACTGTCGTTGATGCTTTGAAGGCAGCGTCACTTCTTGAGGAAAGAGACGGGGCTACAACCTTCCATATAATTGTCACCGATGCAGATTATAAGGTGGCTAACAATTATGGTATTTCGAGCATGAATGAAATGATAAATCAGCTTTCAAGCGAAGAAATTATCGTTTCTGCAGTAACGAAGACCTCGTACTACAATGCATACCGTAATCTTACTGATACAACAGGTGGTATCCTTGCAAATATCGACGGCAATTTCGCACTTGAGCTTCTTAAGCTTGTTGAACTTATCGAAGATGTTGTTGTATACGGTGAATTAACAAAAATCGAGATAGATACACAGCCTGACCAGACAGAGTATACTTCCGGTGACAGATTCAACGGAAAGGGAATGAAGGTTAAAGCTTATTACTCGAGTGGTGCAACAAAGTTTATTGAAGCTTATTCTGTATACCCTGTAGGAAGCTTACAAGTCGGAGATACGGAGGTTATAATTACATACAGAGGCAAGAGTGCTTCTGTTGCAATAACTGTAAAACAATCTGAAAAACCGGTTACAGGTGTTACTGCTTCGCCTTCCGAAATATCGCTTGAGGTTGGTGATTCCTATACAGTAACCGCGACTGTGGCTCCTTCCGATGCAGTAAATAAAGAAGTTTACTGGGAATCCTCGAATAGCAATGTTGTAACTGTTGAAAATGGAGTTATTAAGGCAGTAGGCGCAGGTGAAGCTGTTGTAACTGTCACAACAATGGATGGAGGATATAGCGATTCTGTAAGTGTTACTGTAACTCAGGTAATAGAAGCAGAGGATATTTTCCTTGACGTTGGAGCTGTTGAACTTTATGTGGGCAGTGAAATAACAGTAACTGCAACGATATCGCCCGTTGATGCGACTGTGACTGCAGATGACATAACCTGGAGCAGTGATAACGAAAGTATCGCGACAGTATGCGACGGAGTTATAACAGGCGTTGCTCCCGGTACAGCGACTGTCAGTGCAAAAATATCAACAGTTGACGGTGTTCTTTGCGCAAATGTTCTTGTTAAAGTAATTGAACAACAACTGTCCGGCAAGTGCGGCGACAACCTTACATGGACGCTGTACGACGATGGCGAGCTTGTCATCAGCGGTACCGGTGCGATGTGGGATTGGGAAGTTTCTTCAGATGTACCGTGGTATAGTTATATCAGTCAGATTAAGACTGTAACTATCGAAAATGGCGTAACAACTATCGGAAATCTTGCATTCAACAATTGTGCGAACTTGATTAGTGTTGATTTTGGCAATGATGTGATAACCATCGGTAAAGCCGCATTCTATTGGTGCGAAAACCTGACAAGCGTTATCATCCCCGACAGCGTAACGAGCATTGGTGAGTCTGCATTTGAGAACTGCAGGGGGCTTGTTAGCGTAGATATTGGCGACGGCGTAATAGATATCGAAAATTTTGCATTTATTATGTGTGATAGCCTTGAGAGCCTTACAATAGGCAATTCTGTAGAGAACATTGGTGAATATGCATTTAATGGTTGCACGAGCCTGACAAGCATTGTCATCCCTAAGAGCGTAAAGAATATCGACTACGGAGCAGTTCGTATTTGTACGAACCTCACAAAAGCGACGATATATTCGCGAGATGCAGTGTTTGGTTCAGACGTATTCTACGACACTCCTTCCACCTTTGAAATCCACGGTTACACCGGCTCGACTGCGGAGACTTACGCAAACGAGAACGGTCACATCTTCGTACCGATTGACGAGCGCGAGATAATCGCATCGGGCACGTGCGGCGACAATCTTACATGGACGCTGTACGACGACGGCGAGCTTGTAATCAGCGGCACAGGCGCGATGTGGAACTTCGAGTATCTTGAGGATTACATTCCCGATGCTGCCGTGCTTGCTTCGTTTGAGTTCACTCTGGACGGTTATTACGAATACTACTGTACATCTCCGTGGTATTTATACCGCAATATGATCACCTCTGTAACAATAGACTCGGGCGTGACAAGTATTGGCGATTATGCATTCTATGAGTGCAATTTGCTTGCAAGCGTTACAATTCCCGATGGAATAACCTCTATCGGCGAAAGTGCATTTGAATATTGCGATTCTTTAACAAGAATTGATATTCCGGCAAGTGTAACAAGCATCGGTATGGGTGCATTTAAGTCTTGCGAAAGCCTGATGGGCGTTTATATAACCGATATCAGAGCATGGTGTGAGACCAATTTCGCAGATTCTTATGCTAACCCGATATATTATGCAGGCGATCTCTATCTGAACGATACACTCGTTTCCGATTTGGTAATCCCCGAAATTACCGATTTTGAGGTTATCAAGGCGTATGCATTCTATGGCTGTACATCTCTTACGAGCGTCAGCATGGGTGACAACATTACAAGTATCGGCAGAAACGCTTTCTCGGAATGTACGGAACTTACGAATGTAACAATGGGCAAAGAGATCAAGAGTATCGGAAGCTCTGCATTCAGCTCTTGTACGAAGCTTGCGAAGGCAGAAATATATTCCGAAACGGCTAAGTTTGGTATACGAATCTTTAACGGTGCTTCGGCTGATTTCGAAATTCACGGTTACTTCGGCTCAACATCAGAGACTTATGCAAAGGAAAACGGTCACACATTTGTTATGCTTGATCCGGCACCTGAAAAGTTCGAGCTTGCAGGTGTAACAATGACACTCGGAAGCAGCTTGTCTCTTGACTTTGCAATTGATACTTCAAAGCTTACCGGAACAGACAACTATGCGAAATTGACCATCGTTTATGCTGATGGCAGACCTTCCGAGACTGTGACTGTACCGCAGTCTGAATGGACACAGTTCAGCTCCACACTCTACACAGCATCCTTCCGCGGTATGTCTGCAAAGCAGATGAATGACGTTGTAAGTGCGGTGTTCTACAATGCAAAGGGACAGGCGCTGACGTTTGAGAAGAGTGACAGCATTGAAACCTATGCAGTTCGTATGCTTAACGGCAGTGCGGCAAGCAATGCGAAGCTTAGAACAGTTTACGTCGATATGCTGAACTACGGTGCGGCGGCACAGCAGCAGTTCAATTATGACAAAGCTAACCTCGCAAACAAAAATCTTACCGCAACACAAAAAGCATGGGCTTCAAGCACTGTTTACACCGCAAACAAGCGTGTTTCGGGTACAGGCTATGTCGGCACAACGCTTACACTTGGCGACGAAATACAGCTTGATCTTGTCTTCAACAACAGTGTTGTCGGCTCTGACTACAGTCAGCTTTATGCAATAGCAACGTACACCGACCATTATGGTAACAGCAAGGAGATAAGAATTGAGGGAAGCGACTTTATTCCTTATTCTTCAACTCTTTGCCAGGTATCCATTGCAGGTATGACAGTTGCAGACTTCAGAAGCGTTGTAAACTGCACGGTTTATGCAGCGGACGGTACTGCTCTCGCAAATGCATCTGACAGTATCGAAAGCTACGCAAGCCGAAATGCGACAAGTATTGGTAATGTTGCGGCGGCAATAGTTAAATTCTGTGATTCGTCGTATACATATTTCCACGGAAAGACAAAGTGTGTTATCACATTTGACGCAAATGGCGGTGATGTTTCCGAAACAACGAGAACCGTCCTTTACGGTGCAGAAATAGGCGAGCTTCCTATACCGACACGTGGCAACTATAGCTTTGTCGGATGGTACACTCTCGACGGTACGGCTGTAAGTGAAATCACACGAGTCGAAGAGCTTAGCGCAATGACGCTTACTGCGAAGTGGAAATGGGACGGAATTGTTGTGTTTGACAATCTCAGAGACCTCGACATCGGCGAAATGTATGTAGATGTATGGGTTGACGGCATACACAAGAAGGCGGTTTCGATAACCCAAGTGGGCAGTAAGGTTATTTCAATCCTTAACGTGGTTCAGTTTGCAAATCTTATCGGTGATCCTACATGGCAGCAGTACGGCGGCGTATGGGCAGCTAATGGTGACGGCGAGGAATTTGCTCTTCTCGAACAAATCACCAAGGATGAGAGTGACGAAAACCTTGAAGCGTACGGTCTGACCAAGCTTGGCAAGGATGTACTCGGAACAGATTCAGATAGCGGTGATCTGGTCTTCAAGAGCGGTATTTCAACTGTGCCGACCTATAATTACAAGCTTTTCTGCGATAAGGACACCGTGTTCTACTTCATTGATACAACAACGGATGATAACGCAACGGTTGGCGAAATTGATGTTCACGTATATACCGGCGCACCTGTTGAAGCATCCATCACTTTTGACGCGGATACCGTTATCTACACTGATAGATTGGGGATTGATGGCTTTGCAAATGCGATTATCGTATTTGATGCAGTAGAGACTCTTGGATTCGGTAATGACCCCACATTCACTGTAAGCTTCAATCTCAACTACGAAGATGCACCGGTAAACACAACAGCGAGTGTAACCCCAGGTGGTACTGTAACCGAACCGGCTGAACCCACAAGAACCGGTTACAGCTTTGCAGGCTGGTTCACAGATGATGTTGAAGGTGATTTTGAGAATCCGTATGATTTCTCATTGCCCGTTGAAGCAGACATTGAATTATTTGCTAAATGGATAGAGATGTCTGATGCCGACGGCGACGGACTTGTTGCAGGACTTGAAGATTATTACGGTACCGATGCGACAGATGCTGACACGGACGGTGACGATCTGAATGATTATACCGAAATATTCGTTCTCGGAACCGATCCTCTGAAGGTGGATTCAGACGCAAACGGTATAAATGACGGTGATGAGGATATGGATGATGACGGTTTGTCAAATCTTGATGAAATCAACTATGCAACCGATCCGACAGATCCTGATTCGGATGACGATGAACTGTATGATGGCGATGAAATCGCTTTGAGAACCGATCCCAACGATCCCGACACTGATGATGACGGTGCATCCGACGGAATGGAAGTTCTCCTTGGCACAGATCCGCTCGATCAGCAGGGTTCATTCGATGTTGAATTGACCACATACAACGAGGACGATACAGTAACACCGTCTGTTCAGATAACACTGTCCGGCGAGCAGGTTGATTCGTTGAGGATCGAAGCTGTTGACGATGACGCCTTCTTCCCGGAGGATATGCCGGGATATATGGGCAAGGCATATGACTTCAGTGTTGACGGCGAATTTGACAGTGCAACGATCAGCTTCGAATTTGACTCTGCAAGTCTTGATGCTGATGCTGACCCTGTTATCTACTATTTCAACGAAGCCGACCAGACTCTTGAGGCACTTGAAACGACAGTAATCGGCAATGTTGCAAGTGCGGTTGTTACTCATTTCTCCAAGTATATTCTTGTTGACCGAAAGGTTTATGAGGATACATTCACTTGGGTGGACGATTGGGAGCAGAGCGACGCTACATTTACCGATGTTGAAATTGTTTTTGTTATAGATGACTCGGGTAGTATGACATACAACGACTCAAGCAATCAGCGCCTCACTGTTGCAAGAACATTGATTGACAGTTTACCGGCAAACAGTCAAATAGGATTAGTAACATTCAATAACACTACAACAAGAGCTTTAACATCAGCTTTGACATCTGACAGAACGAATGTTAAAAACTATCTGACAACCACGTATTTTAAAAGCTCAGGCGGAACGGATATGTATAATGGTATTCAGAAAGCATTCCCTCTGTTTGAATCAACCGAGGATACCACACTTAAATTGATCGTTGTTTTAAGTGACGGTGCTACCGGCGACACGGGTTTACATTCAACTGTGGTTTCACAGGCGAATAATGCAAATGTGCGTGTATATACAGTTGGTCTCGGAAGCAGTACATCATATTTCACTGACTACCTTAAGCCTTTGGCAACGAACACCGGTGCCCAATTCTACCTTGCTTCAAATGCAAGTGAACTGGAAGATATTTATTCGGAGATCGGTGACAAGATTGACATCGAAACCGATTCCGATAACGACGGAGTGCCAGATTATTACGAGGACAACATGATCATCTTCAACGGCATTAGCCTTGTCCTTGACAAAAACAATCCGGATACCGATGGTGACGGAATACTCGACGGTGAAGAGGTGATAATAACCAAAGAGTACAGTGCAGACGGTACAAAGGTAAAAGTTACCGGCAAGCTGGTTCTCGGAAACCCGACGAAGATTGATACAGACGGCGACGGCTTCACAGACGATATTGACCCGACACCGCTTGTTGCCGATGCTTTTAAGGACTTTGACGCATATAAGAATTGGAAGTACGGTAACAGCACTGTTGTAACCGTGTTTGTAAATCAGCCCGTTGAAGGCAGCAGAGACGTTGTTAATACCGCTGCGTCTGATAACCACTTTGGTAACACATTCGTCGGCATCGATTATGTCGGCGGAGCAGAGTATGCAGAATTTACAACACTCCAGCCTTTTAACAGTGTACCTCGTGCTGATCAGTGGATCAGAATTGTTGATGCTTCAATTTTGTCAACAAATGGACGTTATGGCATTTACAATAATTCTGTTTCTTACGATGCCGCATCTTGTGATGTTAAGGCGAATGAGTGGAATATTGCGTACTCCTTCGTAATATCCGATAGCGACATTGGTGCGCTTGATGAGTACTGCGCAAATTACGCAGAAAGATTCAGTATCGTACACAAAAACAGTGCAACGTTTGTTATCGAATTTCTCAAAGAACTTGGAATAAAGCTCAACACCAAAAAAGCACGCTTTACACATTCACAGCTTACAATCCCGAGTTCTTCACGCGGCTATTCTTCGGCAGATCTCGGCGAGGACATCAGAGAGAACTACAGCGATTATATCACTTTTGATGATATAGTCCTGAAGGATGGCAGTAAGGCAACCTGTGTCCGTGTTGGCGCGAACTGAAAACGTATCGTCATAAGCCGATTGGCTGAAAACGGTCAATAACAAAATAACCCTGCTATGGCATAATCAAAACCATAGTAGGGTTTTTCATATCACATACTCTTATTGATACTTTTGGCACTGTTACGGGTGTTATCGTATTCATTAGCTGGCTTATACTTCTATAAAAGCAGATTTGTACAAATAGTTTCGAAAAATCCACCGATTGTGCATTGACTGCATATAAAATAAATGATACAATTAATATATGGATTTCAGTATAAAAAGTGATATTGTTGCAACAATCTGAATAATTAATGTTGTTATAAGTGACAAACATTGCTCTTTTTGCTCAAATTCATGTGTGACGGCTGCGCGCGAAAACGCAAAATGAAAACGGGTCGGTTTTGACAAAATAAGAAAAAACCGATGCGCTGCCTCACAAAATACAATCGAACAGCGAATGCTGTAATTTTATGGAGGTTGGCACAATGAAAAAGAAAAGAATCCTATCCCTACTGCTCGCGGCATTGCTCGTTGCGTCGAGCTTGCCGATGACAACAGCTGCGGCTGACTATGAGCTGCAGTCAACAGACGTTATCTCGCTTGACGACACCGAGTGGGAAGCGGCTGATGGCACTACTGCCGAAACGGTAAACGCTGCCCGTGAGGGCGACACCGATGGTTATTTGCATGTAGGCAATCTAGATGCAAACGGTGCAGGTATCATCTACACTCCCGAAAGCAATATAACCTTCGAAAAAGGCAAATTCTACAAGGTTTCATTCTATGCTCGAAAAATGGCTGCCGACAATAATACGCTTGGCGACATGACACTGCGTGTTCTGTATACCAATGCTGAAGGCTCAAATGTTGCAGTACAGTCTATAGGTCGTGCCGATGCGGGTAATATTCCAAACACCGCAACTCTGAGTGAGGAATGGACAGAATATTGGCATATCATCTCCCCGTCTGCGGCGGACGGCTATACCATAAGTGCTGTAAGATTACAGCGTTATTGGAATCCTGCCGACGTTGTTCCGTTTGACGTTGACGGCTTTTCGATAACCGAGGTTGAGCCGACCGATGACACATGGACTGAATGGGTTGATGCCGAGAGTACAGTTGATTATATGGCTAACAGCACATATTCTGTTGCCGGTGCAGCTGTCATCACCGAGGTTAGTGACACAGAATATCTTACCGTAACCGCTGCTTCGGGCAATACCTCTGTTACATATAGTAAAAGCGAGGTGCTTGCTCCCGGTGAATATGAAGTGAGCGGTAAGTTCCGTCTTCCCGTGTTTGATTTTGACAAGGTGACACATAAGACGAATGAGGACGGTTCGATTTCTCACACCCTTGAATCAAATAATAACACCGCCGCTCTCACCGCTTATTTTGCAGGCGAGAAGCTTGACGGTGATGTTACCGTTACTAACGAATGGACAGATGCCACCTTTACATTTGAAATAACCAAGCCTACAAGTGCAGACAGTCTTACCTTTGCACTTGACGATGCGGCTGCACTCGATTTTGACAGCATAACCGTTACAAAGACCGGCGGAGATTATTCCGAGGATTATGAAACAAACGGTTATGATGCCGCTGTGGTTAATGTGAACGACGCTCGTCCCGGTGACACAGACGGTCAGTATATAAGACTCAGCGGACTTGAAAAGTATGCTTCGGGTATTAAATTCCCTGCATCCGACGCTGATTTTGTTCTCGATACCACTAAAACCTACAGATTGACTATGTGGTTGCGTACAATGCCGAATGTTGGCAATGATCCCGGTGAGGAGAATACAAATGTTCCGACACTTTATTTCAAGGTCGGCAACACTTATCCGAGTTCACTTTTTGGCTGGGCAGGCTACAATTCTACCATCAGTATGAGAACCGCAATAACCGATGAATGGACACAGTACACCGCAATTTTCAAACCGACTTCTGCAGTTGCAACAGATGTTCTGATCTACCGTTATACAAACGCAGCTTCTGTAGTTCCGTTTGATATTGACGGTATCACCTTTATTGAGGTTGAGAAGAATTCCTCCGGCGAATGGGTGCCCGTTGACGGTGCAGAGGAGCTTATTGATGCGGATGCTTACATCGCAAACCCCGGTCATACTTCACCGACTTTCACCACTGTAACAGACCTCGAATATACACGAGTTAAGAGCACGGCAGACGTAAATACCGCTTTTAATGCTTACAGTGATGAGGTTCTCACTCCAGGTGTTTATGAGATCACCGGTAAATTCCGCCTCGGCGAGTTCGATTATTCCAAGCTCACCTATAATGCATCGACCACATATAATGTTGATTCCGATAATAACACAGCAACACTTACTGCAAAGTGCGGCTCGGAAGCACTCGATGGAAGCATCGTTCTGACCAATGAGTGGACAGAGGGTACGTTTACCATTGATGCGCCTCGCGGTGTTAAGATCAGCGACATTGTATATCAGCTCGATGATGATGCAGCGATCGATTTTGATGACATCACCTTTACCAAGACTGCTGAATATTCCGATGAATATGAAAGTGCTGACGGCTCGGCTATTCATGTAACAACCGATGCACGTCCCGGCGACACAGACGGCGAGTATATGCGTTTAATAGGTGGAACGAGCTACTGCCGTACCTATTCGCAGGACACACCTCTTAGCGCTAACACAAAATATGCGGTATCGTTCTGGGCACGTACAACTCCTCAACTCAATGCCGAAACACTTCCTATTATGAGAGTCTTCTTTAACGGAACAGAGTCTGTTACCAGTGGTGGTGACAGCAGTAGCAGAGCAAGACCTGCACTGAGTGAAGAATGGAAGTATTTCACTTTCGTCTATACTCCGAGCGCAGATACAAATGTTCTCAAGCTGGAATTAAGACGATTCTGGAATGCTACTGACGGCGGCGTACCGATTGACATTGACAGTATCTCGATAATTGCAGACGGTACCACAGAAAACCTCTACACAGGTAATGGTAATTGGAACGCATCGTGCAGCAATTGCGGCGCGGCAAGGCAGTCTGACCTTTATATAATCTCCGGCAGTGATTCGTATTATCGCTTAGGCGCAGGAGCATCAACCACTGCGTTTAACTCCACATCAAGCGACGAGCTCGTTCCCGGCGTTTATAATGTATCGGGCAAGTTCCGTCTTGCTGAATACAACCGCAATGATCCTGACGGTGCAATACTCACCGCATCCGTTGACGGCAGTGCGCTTGGCGAAGGCGTAACTGTAACAAACGCATGGACTGATGTAACATTTGCGCTTGAAACAACCGAGGCTCTTGCAGTAAGCGATATCGTATTCGAAGTTGATGGCGCATATACTCTTGATTTTGATGATATCGAAATAACCCAAACTCTCGCATATTCCGATGAGTATATCGGCGCGGACGGTTCACCCGTTATCCTCATAACCGATGTACGCGAGGGCGATACTGACAACAGTTATCTGCATGTACATAATCGTACACAGTCCCAGGACACCGCTATATATGTGGCAGATGGCAAGACATTTGATAGCACAAAGACATACAAGCTTACTTTCTGGGCACGCACACCTGATGCCGATCTTCAGGCAGGCTTCAGAATTATGGCAGGCGGTATGTTCGCAACTGAGACCTGGGGCGGAACTGCCGTAACCGGAGTGATTAATTCTCTTGGTTCAGAGTGGACACAATATAGTTATGAGTTCACACCCACAGAATACACCAACGGAAGACCGATAAGCTTCTATTTCTGGAGCAACGGTTCTTCAGGTTACAACCATTATGCTCCTATTGATATTGATGAGCTTTCGCTTTCGGTTAAGAATGACGATGGCACATACGCTGATATAGCTCTTGAAAATGCCGATAATCTTAAAGGCACATCCACATCGGGTTGGTATGTATTAAGAGGCGGCACATCTCCCAGCTCGGCTATAATTGATGTTGTAACCGCTCCTACATTCAGCCGTGTATCCTCTGTTAATGACGCTAACACAGCATTTATCATTACAGATGAAACCGAGCTTGAAGCTGGTTACTATACAGTTTCCGGTAAATTCCGTGTTAATTACGTTAAGACCGCAGATTACGTAAAAGAGGATAACGTTATTGTCGGCAACCTTAATTCTATCACGCTTACCGCAAAGGTTGGCGAAACCGATCTTTCATCTCTCGCACTGACAAATGAGCTTGTTGACAGTGAGTTCACTATCACGCTCACAGAGGCGGCACTTGTAAGCGACATTGTTTTCGAGGTTAACGGCGCATACGAGCTTGATATCGATGCGATCACCATTATTCCTTGCGAAGCACCGATAGATCCCGACCAAGCGGCAGCAGATGAAGTTATTGCAGCAATCAACGCAATCGGCGAGGTAACTCTCGATGACGGCGACGCAATTGCAGCAGCAGAAGCGGCATACGCTGACCTTACCGATACACAGAAGGCGCTCGTAACCAACTACGCAAATCTCACCGCAGCAAGAGAAGCATATGATGCACTTGTTGAAGATGCAGAGCAGGAAGCAGCAGATAAAGCAGCTGCACAGCTCGTTATCGACGCAATTGACGCGATCGGAGAAGTAACACTTGAATCCGAGGATGCAATCGCCAACGCAGAAGCGGCTTACGCTGACCTCACTGATGCGCAGAAGGCACTCGTTACCAACCTTGCAACCCTCGAAATAGCAAGAGAGGCATATAACGAGCTTAAGGCAGAAGCAGACGAGGCAGAGGCAGACAAGGCAGCAGCAGATGCAGTTATCGCAGCAATCGACGCAATCGGCGAGGTAACTCTCGAATCCGAAGCAGCAATCGTTGCAGCAGAAGCAGCATACGCCGGTCTCACTGACGATCAGAAGGCACTTGTTACAAACTACGAGACACTCACCGCAGCAAGAGCGGCATATGATGCACTCGTTGCAATCGCAAACGCAGTTGCAAAGATTGGGGACGAATACTACGCAACCATCGAGGAAGCACTCGCAGCAGACGGCGATATCACACTTCTCGCTGACATCGCTGACGAAGTTGCAGTTGCAAAGGTAGTTACCATCATCAAGAACGGCTTCACAGCAAATGTTGTTGCAGCTGACGGCTACGAGGTTATCGAAACCGAAACCGCATACAACGTATACACCGCAATCGCTACGAAGTTCGACATCGCCGGTGTTACCATGACTCTCGGCTCAAGCCTGTCTCTCGACTTCGCAGTTAACACCTCTCTCCTCACAGGTACAGACAACTACGTACAGATGACTATCGTCTATGCAGATGGCAGAGAGTCTGAAACCAAGATCGTACCTCAGTCCGAATGGACAGTATACAGCGGCAAGGTATATACCGCTA
>CAYSFT010000056.1:0-13215 GCA_964430755.1 uncultured Lachnospiraceae bacterium
TGGCTTCATTGTTTCTTTTGCGCAGTTGCGCCCGATTTGCGCTCAACTCCGCCTGACGGCTCCGGATTCGCTTTGTTAGCGGTGAGCGTTTGTACGCCGCCAGCTTCGTCGGCGGCTCGGTGCTTCGTTGCTTGTTTCGAAGCAGTGGAAACAAATCTTTTATCCGCGATAATAGCTTGCACGCATACAGCGTTTGCAGAGGTTATCAACACATTTGTGACTTGTGAATCCATCATAAATGGCTTTTGCACGCGGCGATGAAAGAATCTCGTCAAGCGTTTGCGTGAAAAGATTGCCGAGCGGAATGTCACCGTTATGGTCAAGGCAACAGGGCACGACTGTGCCGTCACAGAGTACGCCGATCTGATCGCGCAGACCGTAACAGAAGCCATTCTCGTTAATGATATTGCTTTGCGGATCGGGCCAATCGAATTTATCTCCCCATTCGAGAAATACACGGTCGTAAAGTCGTTCGCCTAAACGTGTTTTTACCCATTCGCCGTGGAAAACTTCACGCATCGAGGTGAGGATGGTGTCATTTTTTTCATTTAATGCGCCGTCAGCTCTGCCGTCTAAATTCCAAAGACGCAGGACGCTGATGATACCTGCCTCGGCGGCTTTTTTTGCAAAGTTGAGACATTCGTTTATGTATTCATCAAATGACATACCGGGCGGATTTGCTTCGAATGCGTGCAGGGAAATGTTGACTTTGTGCGGCTTGGCAGCGATTATTGAGTCACCGCGGTCGCCTAACGATGTGCCGTTCGTGGTGATGATTGATTTGAAGCCGAGTTCTTTTGCGATGCTTATGAATTTCGGAAGCAGCGGATGCGCTGTCGGCTCGCCCATCAGGTGGTAATAAAGATACTCCGCCCAGGGCTTGATACGGTTTGCGAGCGTTACAAACTCGTCTTCGGTGAGGGTGTGTGCGACTCTCGTTGTTCCTGGACAGAATGCGCAGTGGAGGTTACAGACGTTCGTTATTTCAAGGTAGGCTTTTTTGTGATTTGACATAGTGGTCTCTTTTGATCAGCGGATGCCTGCAAGCACCTGCTCGCATATTTGCTCCATGCCGAGCTCGGTCGGGTGACCGTTCAGCTTGTCGATGTCTGAAAGTGCGACAAAAACAAGTCCGTAACGCTCACAAACACTTTTCATTGCATCGATGATTTCACTCTTGATGTCACAGTTTGCGATAAATACAATTTTTGTGTCGGGAAGCGTCACTGCGAGCTGCTCTGCAAAGTGCGCGATAGCAGGGAGGACGCAGAAAAGGTCGCTTTCCTCAATGCCGTTATACTTCAGCTCACCGAGTGGTGCGCCTGACCAGCTATCGTTAGTACCGCCGAAAACGAACAGTGTGTCGATTTTGTTTTTTTCAAAGAAGCCTTCGTTCGCAAGCTTTCTGAATCTGTATATAAACGATGAGCTATTCGAGCAATCCGCATTGTTATAGCCGGTGTAGCCGATGGTTGAGCCGGACCAGCTGTTGTTTTGTACGAGCGTTGAGCCTGTGGCTTCGAGGAGGCTACCCCACCAGGTTTTAGTTGCGTCAGAGACGTCCGGCGGTGTTTCGCGGTGTCCCGAATAGTAAACGGCGTAACCCTCGGGGATGTGTCCCTCATAGGTTGAATAGCTGTCTCCGAATATTATGATGGATTGTGAGTTCATAAGTGCGTACCTCTTTTTTGTGATTGAATGATATATCGCTTGTGCGATATGATATACGGCTGATGCCGTATGATATATTTGCCAAGCAAATATGATATAATATCCGTTCCTTCATACGCGAAGCGTATATCATCGCGCGAAGTGCGATATCATGCCGAAGGCATATCACCCGCTCTGCAAGGAACGGATATCATTGAAAAACTCCAACACGAACAAAAAGCTCCAACCTGCGACAAACAAGTTGGAGTTTTTTTGGCTGGGGATGAGGGATTTGAACCCCCACAAACAGAGTCAGAGTCTGTCGTGCTGCCATTACACAAATCCCCAATGGATTTATTCAACGGACAATATTATACCACACCAATCTGCACTTGTCAATAGGTTTTTTGAAAAAAATCAAGTTTTTCTTCGTGTAATTTTTTCCAAATAGGTGAGAATATTGTGTTTTTTTGAAAAAAGACTGTACAATGTGGGAAAAATGTGATATACTTACTGTATATATGTATTTTTGGAGGTGTTACTGTGCCGGAGATTTTACGGATCGCTGTCGGTGATGTTCTTGAAATGAAAAAACCGCATCCCTGTTCGCCGAAAAGTGTACATTTCCGTGTGGTTCGCGTCGGGAGCGATATTCGTATCGTTTGCTCTCATTGCGGACGCGATCTCACCTTGCCCAGAATCAAGCTCGAAAAAAGTATCCGCCGTGTCCTGCATGAGGATACTCCCTGCTGATTGATATACACATTATTTTTATAGAAAGGTTACGGTTATGGAAGAAAACAATAATACAGTCGTGTCCGCCCAATCGGTCGGTACTGCCGAAAAGCTCACCGAGGACACTGCGCCTTTAAAAATCCCAAAGCGTAAATTGCCGAACTGGCTTTCGAGAACTCTCTCGCCGCTTGACGGTATGTATCACATCGGTCTTGCTTTTATATTGCCCGTTTTCATTATGGCGCTTATTTACGTTGCGATGAGGGTCTGGCCGTTTGGCGAAAACTCTGTTCTGGTTCTCGATCTCAACGGTCAGTATGTTTATTATTTTGAGGCGATACGCGATATTCTGCGCGGCGAACAGGGAATCGTTTATTCGTTTGAACGCGCGCTCGGCGGCGAATTTCTCGGTATCGTTGCTTACTATCTTGCAAGCCCGTTCAGCGCGATAGTCGCTCTTTTCCCCGAGGGCATGATAACAGAGTCGATTTACACGATCCTGCTCCTCAAGTGTGGTCTTTCCGGCATGAATATGTGTGTTTATCTGCATAAGTCGCATCCGACAAAGCCGGTGAACGAGGTCATCTTCTCCGTCATGTACGCGCTGACCTCATATGCCGTTGTTATGCAGCATAACACGATGTGGTTTGACTGTGTGCTTTTCTTCCCACTCGTGATGCTCGGTATTGAATCGCTCGTCAAATACGGCAAATACAAGCTGTTTGTTCTGACTCTGGCGGTTTCGGTCTTTTCAAATTATTATATCGGTTACATGGTCTGCATCGCCGTTGCGGCTTATTTCTTCTTCTATTACTGCAAATCGACGGCACAGGAAAGAAATCCTATCGGCGAGAAATCTCATTTTATTAAATCGCTCGCCAGAATTGCGTTCTTTTCTGCCATTGCGATCGGTATTGCGGCGATAATCGTGCTTCCGGCATACTATTCGCTGCAGTTCGGTAAGACGACCTTTTCAAACCCGAAGTACGATTTTGCGCAGAAGTTCGATTTCCTTGATCTTATCTCAAAAATGTTCCCGGCGTCTTACGACACCGTTCGTCCCGCAGGCTGGCCGTTCGTTTATTCGGGCACGCTGACGCTGATACTTTTGCCGGTTTTCTTCCTTATAAAAGAAATTACTCCGCGCAAGAAGATCGCATACGGCGCACTTATGGCGTTCTTCATCTTCAGCTTCAATTCAACCACGCTCGACCTCGTCTGGCACGGTTTCCAGAAGCCGAACTGGCTCAATTACCGTTACAGCTTCATGTTCTGCTTCGTCATAATCGTTATGGCGTACAAGGTATTTGAGCATATTGAAAAAATTGATATGCGAACGGTACTCGGCGTTGGCGGTGTACTTGGGCTGCTTACCGTTATACTGCAGAAACTCGAATACGAAAATCTGCCCGATCTCACCTCGATATGGCTGACGATAATCTGCCTTGCGGCTTACATGATACTTCTCTGTGGCTGCAATAAGCGATGGATGGAGGGCGGAGTTTCAACAGTTCTTTGCGTTATCGTTCTGCTGGAGCTTTTCTGCAGCGGACTTGCAGACATCACCTCGCTTGACGATGACGTTATGTACAGCTCGCGAACCTCATACACGACCTTTATGGACAAATGGAAGCCTGCCGCAGACTGGATGAACGAAAATGACACGTCCTTTTACCGCGCAGAAAAAACAACTCACAAAAAGACAAACGACAACTTTGCGCTTAACATAAAGGGGCTTTCAAACTCAACCTCAACGCTTAATGCCGATCAGATCGAATTCCTGCAGCGTATGGGTTATTCCTCGAAGTCACACTGGTCGAAATATCTCGGCGGAACGCCCGTTTCGGATAGTCTGCTCGGAGTCAAGTATCTGCTTGCGAAGGATACTGAAATACTGAATCCTCTCTGGGGAAAAGCCATATATACAGATTCCCAAAACGGTACTGCGGTTTACGAAAACAAATATGCGCTCGGGCTTGGATATATGGTCTCCTCGGACGTGGCAGAGTTTGAGTTTGCCGATCTTGACACGCCGTTCTCGCGTATGAATCTGCTTATCACGGCGATGCTTGGTGAGGACGAGCTTGTTGAGGTGTTCAAGCCTTACAGCGACATTGAACCGATAACCGAGAATCTCAACACTTCCATAACAACGGGACATTATTATTACAAGAGAAGCAAGGAATCGCTTGCCGCCTCGATAACATACAAGTTTACGCCGGTTAACAACTATGAAGTGTTCGTATACTTCCCGACGGATTATCCTCGCGACACTAAGCTCAAGCTTGACGGTCACGACCTTTCCGAATTTTTCACCAATGAAACCTACCGTATCGTTTCGCTCGGCAGACTTAACGAGGGCGAAGAAGCGATACTCTCGATGCATCTCGAGGAGGACAGAGTTTATATGGCTCACGATATGGACTATATTTACTACCTTGACGAGGAGCTTTTCAAAGAGGTCATGCCAAAGCTTCAGGCGAACAATTATAATATTGAATCTTTCACAGATTCCTCGTTTGACGGTACGGTTACCGCCGGTGAAGACAAGTCACTTCTTTTCTTAACGATACCTTATGATAAGGGCTGGAACGTATACGTTGACGGCGAGAGGGTTGAAACGATGGAGGTGCTTGGCGCGCTGACCGCCGTGGAGCTTGACGAGGGCGAGCACAGAGTTGAGCTTAAATATTCAACCTGGGCAATAAGATACGGCGTTGCGGTAACTGTTGTATCCTCGGTTGTGTTCGTTACGGTCTGCGCATCTGACTTTATCATAAAGAGAAAACGCAAAAAAACGCAGGATGTTTCGCTTACACAGAATTAATAATTTTTGGGCTGTTTCGTTTGAGACGGCCCTTTTGATTTTCTCACACGTTAAGAGACGGTTAAAAAATTACAAAATATTTTTGGAAAAATTTTAATTTACCTATTGACAAAGCCCGAAGTCTATGCTATAATAATATACTGCATTATAATCGCTTTGACTATGCGCGCTTTTGTGGCGATGTCAAAAAATGCGCATGGTTACGGACTTTTTTTGTTAAAAATCACAGGAGGGCAACATCACAGCATAGTGCCGTGAGTGACGCGGCTGACGACGTTTCACCTGTGATCTTTATTTGTCTGTACCCTAAAAATCAAAGCACAAGTGCCAAGACCAGGATGTCAATACTGTTGAAATGGAGTGATAATTTCTATGGTGGTTAAACCCACGATGCTTGGCAAGACCGAACGTATGAGCTTCGCTAAAATCGGCGATACTCTCGAAATGCCTAATCTTATCGAGGTTCAGAAGAAATCGTACAGGTGGTTCCTCGAGGAGGGACTTCGCGAGGTTCTGCACGACGTGTCGCCTATCACCGACTATTCGGGCAATCTCGTTATTGAGTTCATCGATTACACCATCGACCCAACCCCGAAATATCCCGAGGAGGAATGTAAAGACCGCGACACGAACTTTGCAGCACCTCTGCGCGTTACCGTAAGACTTACAAACAAGGCTACGGGTGAGGTTAAGGAGTCCGCGGTGTTCATGGGCGATTTCCCTCTCATGACCGACAACGGTACATTTATTATAAACGGTGCGGAGCGCGTTATCGTTTCGCAGATCGTAAGATCGCCCGGTATATATTATGAAACCTCTATTGATAAAACCGGTAAGGTTATCTACACTGCAACGGTTATTCCTTATCGCGGCGCATGGCTCGAATATGAAACCGACGCTAACGATATTTTCTATGTTCGTATAGATAAAAACCGTAAGATCCCCGTAACTGTTCTCATCCGTGCTCTCGGCATCGAATCCAACGACGAGATCATCAAGTATTTCGGCGAGGATCCGAAGCTCGTTGCAACCATGGAGAAGGATATGATGCAGGCTGAGGCCGACAAGAATCATACCTCTCTCGGAGATGAGGCACTTAAGGAAATTTATAAAAAGCTGCGTCCCGGCGAGCCGCCGCTCGTTGAAAGCGCACAGCTTCTCATCAATAATCTTTTCTTCGATCCCAAGCGTTACGATCTTGCTCCTGTCGGACGTTATAAGTACGACAAGAAGCTCGCTCTCGGCAAGCGTATCGTGGGACGTACTCTCGCGCGCCCTGTTATCTCGCCCATCACAGGTGAGCTCATTTATGAGGCAGGCGAGCTTCTCGATGAAGAAAAGGCAATGGCCGTTGAGCACTCCGGTGCAAACGAGGTTTATGTATACCTCGAGGACGGCGAAACAGAGGTTAAGGTGTTCGGAAACGGCATGATCGAGCCGAAGTATGTCATCGGATGTGACCTTGAAGATATCGGCATCACCGAAAAGGTAAAGCTTTCCGCTATGCTTGAAATGCTTGAGGAAGCAGGAAGCGATATTGAAGAATTCAAGAAGATCGCGGCGACAAGAATTGCCGAGCTCTCTCCGAAGCACATCACAAAGGACGATATCTTCGCTTCCATTAACTACCTCACCTGCCTTGCTCACGATATCGGAACCAAGGATGACATTGACCATCTCGGTAACCGTCGTCTGCGTTCTGTCGGCGAGCTTCTGCAGAATCAGCTTCGTATCGGCTTCTCCCGTATGGACAAGACCGTTAAGGAACGCATGACCACTCAGGATGCTGAAACTCTCACTCCTAACACACTTATTAATATAAGACCCGTTGTCACAGCGATCCGCGAGTTCTTCGGCTCATCGCCGCTCTCGCAGTTCATGGATCAGAATAACCCTCTTGCCGAGCTCACTCACAAGCGCCGTCTTTCGGCTCTCGGCCCGGGCGGTCTCTCGCGTGACAGAGCTTCCTTCGAGGTTCGTGACGTACACTATACTCATTACGGTCGTATGTGTCCCATCGAAACCCCTGAAGGCCCGAACATCGGTCTTATTTCTTACCTTTCCACTTATGCAAAGATCAACAACTACGGTTTTATCGAGGCTCCTTACAGAAAGATCGATAAGGCGACCGGCGTCGTTACCGATGAGGTTGTTTACATGACCGCGGATGTTGAGGATAACTATACAATTGCACAGGCAAACGAGCCGCTTGATGAAAACGGACGCTTTGTGAACTCCCGTATCTCGGGACGCCGCAGAAACGAGATCATCGAGTTCAATGCCGAGGAAGCTGACTATATGGACGTTTCCCCGAAGATGGTTGTGTCTGTTGCAACGGCTTGTATCCCGTTCCTTGAAAACGACGACAACTCGCGTGCGCTCATGGGTTCAAACATGCAGAAGCAGGCAGTTCCGCTTCTTGTTTCAAATGCACCTATCGTTGCAACCGGTATGGAATACAAGGCTGCGGTTGACTCCGGCGTTGTTGTTTGCGCAAAGAACGCAGGTTATGTTGAAAAGGTTTCGGCTGACGAGATCGTTATCCGCACAGATGCGGGAACAAAGGATGTTTACCATCTTATCAAGTTCAAGCGCTCAAACCAGGGTACCTGCGTAAACCAGAAGCCTATCGTAAATGTTGGCGAGCGCATTGAAGTGAAGCAGGTCATCGCAGACGGTCCTGCAACCGATCAGGGCGAAATCTCGCTCGGTAAGAATGCTCTCATCGGCTTTATGACCTGGGAAGGCTACAACTACGAGGACGCGGTACTTCTTAACGAACGTCTCGTCCGCGATGATATTTACACATCCATTCATATCGAAGAATATTCACACGAAGCGCGTGACACCAAGCTCGGTCCGGAGGAGATCACCAAGGAGATCCCCAACGTCGGCGAGGACGCGCTCAAGGATCTCACTCCCGACGGTATCATCCGCAAGGGTACAGAGGTCAGAGCCGGTGATATTCTCGTCGGTAAGGTAACACCCAAGGGCGAAACAGAGCTTACTGCTGAGGAGAGACTCCTGCGTGCGATCTTCGGTGAAAAGGCACGTGAAGTTCGCGATACCTCCCTTCGACTGCCTCACGGTGAGTCGGGTATCGTTATCGACGTTAAGGTGTTCTCACGCGAAAATTCCGATGAGCTTCCGCCCGGAGTTAACAAGGTTGTTCGCGTTTATATCGCACAGAAGCGTAAGATCTCGGTTGGTGACAAGATGGCTGGACGTCACGGTAATAAGGGTGTCGTTTCGAGAATCCTGCCTCCCGAGGATATGCCCTTCTTGGCTGACGGTACTCCGCTTGATATCGTACTCAACCCGATGGGCGTTCCGTCTCGAATGAACATTGGTCAGGTGCTTGAGGTTCACCTCGGTATCGCGGCGAAGAAGCTCGGCTGGAAGATCATGACTCCCGTATTTGACGGCGCGAACGAGAAGGATATCGCAGAGTGTCTCAAGATGGCGGGTATGGACGAAAGCGGTAAATCAATTCTTTATGACGGACGTACGGGTGAGCCTTTTGACAACCCCGTAACCGTTGGTATCATGTATTACCTCAAGCTCCATCACCTCGTTGACGATAAGATCCATGCGCGCTCAACAGGTCCTTACGGTCTTGTTACACAGCAGCCTCTCGGCGGTAAAGCGCAGTTCGGCGGTCAGCGTTTCGGAGAGATGGAGGTTTGGGCACTCGAGGCATACGGCGCGGCTTATACACTTCAGGAGATCCTGACAGTTAAGTCGGATGACGTTACCGGACGTGTCAAGACCTACGAAGCTATCGTTAAGGGACAGAATATCCCGACACCGGGTGTTCCCGAAGCGTTCAAGGTGCTCGTTAAGGAGCTTCAGTCGCTCGCACTCGACGTTAAGGTTCTCGACCACGAGGGCAATGTTATCGAGCTTTCAACTCTCGGCGAGGAGGAAGAGGAGTATATCCCGAACTATGTTTCCGACATTGATCTCGGCGAGGCAACTCTTGAGGGCGACGATATTCCCGACGGATTTACCGAGGAGCAGTTCGACGATGACGACGATGACGATTTCTTCGACGAGGATGGCGATATGCTCGAGCCCGATTTCGATGACGCCTTCGACGGCGACGATGAATAAGATATAGGAGAAGATTACTAAATGGAAAGAAACGTATTTGATTCAATCAAAATCGGTCTTGCTTCTCCCGAAATGATAAGAAGCTGGTCTTACGGCGAGGTTAAAAAGCCTGAGACTATCAACTACAGAACCCTTAAAGCTGAGCGCGACGGTCTTTTCTGCGAGCGCATCTTCGGTCCGACAAAGGACTGGGAATGTCTTTGCGGAAAGTATAAGCGTGTTCGTCACAAGGGTAAGGTGTGTGAAAAGTGCGGCGTTGAAGTTACAACCAAAAAGGTGCGCCGTGAGAGAATGGGACATATCGAGCTTGCCGCTCCTGTTTCCCATATCTGGTACTTCCGTGCTATTCCGTCAAGAATGGGTCTCCTTCTTGATATCACACCGAGACTTCTCGAAAAAGTACTCTATTTTGCAAGCTATATCGTTATTGATCCCGGTGTTACCGAGCTTGTTAAGATGCAGCTCCTCAACGAGCGCGAGTATCAGGAAAATATAGAAAAATACGGCAAGGATGCCTTCAAGGTTGGTATGGGTGCAGAGGCTGTTAAGGAGCTTCTTGCGAATGTTGACATTGATGAGCTTTCAAAGAGCCTGCACGCAGAGCTTGAGAATGCAACCGGTCAGAAAAAGATCCGTATCATTAAGCGTCTTGAGGTTGTTGAAGCGTTCAGAAAATCGGGTAACAAGCCCGAATGGATGATCCTCGATGTTGTTCCCGTAATTCCGCCGGATATCCGTGCGATGGTACAGCTCGACGGCGGACGCTTTGCATCAAGCGACCTTAACGATCTCTATCGCCGTGTTATTAACAGAAACAACCGTCTTAAGAGACTTATGGAGCTTTCTGCTCCCGAGATCATTATCCGCAACGAAAAGCGTATGCTTCAGGAAGCGGTTGATGCTCTTATTGATAACGGTCGCCGCGGTAAGCCCGTAACAGGCCCGAGCAACCGTCCGCTTAAGTCACTTTCCGAAATGCTTCGCGGTAAGCAGGGACGTTTCCGTCAGAACCTGCTCGGTAAGCGCGTTGACTATTCGGGACGTTCGGTTATCGTCGTCGGACCTGACCTGAAGATCTATCAGTGCGGTCTGCCGAAGGAAATGGCACTCGAGCTCTTCAAGCCGTTCGTTATGAAGCGTCTTGTTGAAACTCAGAAGGCTACCAATATCAAGGACGCGAAGAAGAAGGTTGAAAAGGTTGACGTTGTTGTTTGGGACGCACTTGAAAATGTTATCAAGGAGCATCCTGTACTATTAAACCGTGCACCGACACTTCACAGACTGTCCATCCAGGCGTTTGAGCCGATCCTCGTTGAAGGACGTGCGATCAAGCTTCATCCGCTGGTTTGTACCGCGTTCAACGCCGACTTCGACGGCGACCAGATGCCTGTTCACGTACCGCTTTCAGCTGAAGCGCAGGCAGAGGCACGCTTCCTTATGCTGTCGGCTAACAACCTCTTGAAGCCGGCTGACGGACGTTCTGTAACAGTTCCGTCGCAGGACATGATCCTCGGTTCGTATTACCTCACCATCGACCGTGAGGGTGAGCCCGGTGAAGGACGTGTCTTCCGTGATTTCGACGAGGCTGTTATGGCTTACGAAAACCATCAGCTCGGTATCCATGCCGCTATCAAGGTTCGCGTTTCGCGCGAAATTGACGGTGTTATGCATACCGGTATCATCGATGCAACTCTCGGACGACTCATCTTCAACCGCGAGATTCCTCAGGACCTCGGTTTCGTTGACAGAAGCGATCCCAAAAAGCTGCTCGATCTTGAAATCGCATTCCCGACCAAGAAGAAGGACCTCGGTAAGATTATCGACCGTTGTATCAAGAAGCACGGCCCTGCGACTACCGCACAGGTGCTTGACTCCATCAAGGCGATGGGCTTCAAGTATTCAACAAGATCCTCGCTTTCAATCTCGGTTGCGGATATGACCATTCCGGAACAAAAGTATACACTCGTTGCCGATGCTGAAAAGCAGGTACTCGAGGTTATGAAGCACTTCCAGAGAGGACGTCTGTCTGAGGAGGAGCGGTATAACGCAGTTATCAAGATCTGGGAGAGAACCACAAACGAGGTCGTTGAAGCACTTCAGGCTAAGTTTGACCGTTACAACCCGATCAAGATGATGAGTGACTCGGGAGCCCGCGGTAACTTGACACAGATGCGTCAGCTCGCAGGTATGCGCGGACTTATGTTCGCAACCAACGGTAAGACCATGGAAATGCCGATCAAATCGAACTTCCGTGAAGGTCTTAACATCCTTGAATATTTCGTTGCGGCACGTGGTGCGCGTAAGTCGCTTTCCGATACCGCGCTTAAGACTGCCGACTCCGGATATCTGACAAGACGTCTCGTTGACGTTTCGCAGGACGTTATCGTTCGTGAGGACGACTGCGGCACTCGCAAGGGTATCTGGGTATCCAAAATCACAGACGGCAACGAGGTTATCGAGCCTCTGCGTGACCGTCTTATCGGACGCTTCGTAATCGGCGATGTTGTTCATCCCGAAACAGGCGAGGTCATTGTTCCCGATAACACTATGATTACCGACGATCTTGCTGACGTTATCGTTGCGGCAGGTATCGAAAAGGTACTCATCAGAACCATTCTCGAATGTAAAGCAAAGCATGGCGTCTGCTCGCACTGCTACGGTGCTGACCTTGCTTCCTCGAAGCCGGTTAACGTCGGTGAAGCAGTCGGTATCATCGCGGCGCAGTCGATCGGTGAGCCGGGTACACAGCTTACGATGCGTACGTTCCATACGGGCGGCGTTGCGGGAGCCGATATCACCCAGGGTCTTCCCCGAGTTGAGGAGCTTTTCGAGGCTCGCAGACCGAAGAAGACTGCCATCGTTTCCGAAATTTCGGGCGTTGCAAGAATCACCGAAAACAAGCGCATGAGAACCATCGTCGTTTCAGGCGGCGGAGAAGTTGAGGACGTTGCATATCCGATCGCGTTCGGTACACGTATCGTTATCGAGGACGGTCAGGAGGTTGCAGCAGGTCAGCCTCTTACAGAGGGTTCGATCTGTCCTACCGATATTCTTCGTATCAACGGACTTGACGCGGCTTATGACTATATCATCCGCGAGGTTCAGAAGGTTTACCGTCTCCAGTCGGTTGAGGTTAACGACAAGCATATCGAGGTTATCGCCCGTCAGATGACGAGAAAGACCAAGGTTGAGGACGCAGGTGACACAACTCTGCTTGCAGGAAGTGTTATCGATCTTCACGAGCTTGCAAATGAGAATGCAGAGATTCAGGCGCGTATCGATGCAGGTGAGACAACACTTCGTCTTGCGGTTGGCGCACCGGTGCTTCTCGGTATCACCAAAGCGGCACTGCTTACAGATTCCTTCCTTTCGGCAGCATCCTTCCAGGAAACCACCAAGGTACTCACCGAGGCGGCTATCAGAGGTAAGGTTGACAACCTGCTCGGACTTAAGGAAAATGTTATTATCGGTAAGCTTATTCCTGCCGGAACAGGTATGGAATGTTACCGCAGCATTGAGGTTGATAAGGCTGAAGAGCCGTCAATCATTGGCGCTGACACAGTTGCAGGTTGAATTTAATAAATTGGGTTGTACGTTTTGAGCGTACAGCCCTTTTCATTTCTAACTTCAGCCGCAAAGCGGCGTTTCTGCCCCAAAGGAGCAATGAAGGTGTGAGCGGGGCGTCGAGGACGTCGCCCCCTACAGAAGCCACGAAGCGTCACTGCGCGAAAGAAGCAATGAAGCTGTTGAGCCGCCGACGAAGCTGGCGGCGGACAAACGCTCACGGCTAACAAAGCGAATCCGGAGCCGTCAGGCGGAGTTGAGCGCGAATCGGGCGCAGGCAAGGAAGACGGGAGGAGTCCGAGTGCACTCGCCGAAGGCGATGTGCT
>CAYSFT010000057.1:0-12418 GCA_964430755.1 uncultured Lachnospiraceae bacterium
AGCTGCGCAGTTTTCCACCCCTCTCGAGCTCTCCCCCTTTCCTTGCCTGCGCTCGATTTGCGCTCAACTCCGCCTGCGGCTCCGGATTCGCTTTGTTAACTGTGACCGTTTCTCCTGCCAGCTTCGCCGGCATCTGTGGCTTCATTGTTTCTTTCGGTGCAGTTGCGCTCGGTTCGCGCTCAACTCCGCCTTGCGGCTCCGGATTCGCTCCGTCAGCCGTAACCGTTCGTCCGCCGCCAGCTGCGTCGGCGGCTCTGTTGCTTCTTTGTTCCTTTTGCGGCTCAGAGTTACTCAAAGCCTTCCCTTGGGGGAGAGGTGCAAAAGATTGCTTCGCAACTTTACGGATGAGGGCGGCTCAGTGGCTTTGTGTCATTTTTTGCGCTTTTTTTGAAAAAGCTATTTACTTTTTTGTAATTAGGTAGTATAATTATAATGTCTTAATTATGGCAAACACGTCCCAAGGAGATATATTAAGAATGAAGAACGGAAAACTCGGCTATGCGGTAGTCGGTCTCGGCGTCGGTATGGCACACGTCAGTGCCGCGGCGAAATATGATAAATGTGAGCTCGTTGCTGTGTGCGATCTTATCAAGGAAAAACGCGACAAGGTTCTCGATCAGTATCCCGATACCAAGGCTTATCTTAGCTTTGACAGTATGCTTAAGGATCCCGAAATTGATATAATCAGTATTTGCCTACCCAGTGCGATGCACGCTGAATATGCAGTTCGTGCGATGGAGGCAGGTAAACACGTCCTCGTTGAAAAGCCGATTGATATTACGGTCGAAGCAGCGATGAAAATCGAGGAGGCACGCGTTCGGACAGGTATGACCGCAGGCGTTATTCATCAGAACCGTAACAATGCTGTTATGAAGCCGATTAAAGAGGCTGTTGATGCAGGCAGACTCGGCAAGATGGTGCTTGCGACTTTTGCTGTTAAATGGTACCGTGACGCTCACTATTATGAGGGTTGGCACGGCACATGGAGCATGGACGGCGGCGGTTCACTTATGAATCAGGCAGTACATACGGTCGACCTTATGCAGTGGCTCATGGGTGATGTTGTCAGCGTTCATTCGACGATGGGCATTTACAACCACGAGATTGAAACCGAGGATATGACCGCTTCTGTTATCACATTCAAGAGCGGTGCGGCGGCGACATTTGTTTCAACGACCTGTGCTTATCCCGGAATCAGCACCGATATACAGCTTTACGGCACGGGCGGAACGATTGAGGCTGACGCGGACATATTGAAGCGTTGGAAGCTGCGTGACGCGGAGGACGAGGAAGAGGAAGAAGAGGAGATGCTTGAGCGCTATGGCGGCGGCAACAGAATCGCCGAACGCGAGGATCCCACACTTGTTACGGGACACGCGTCGATGGTGCGCAACATGGTTGATGCTGTTTTGGGCGGCACCGATCCGCAGATTCTTCCGATGGAGGCTATCAAGAGTGTGCGTATAGTAAACGCGATTTACGAATCGGCTCGTACCGGTAAAACAATATATTTTGAATAAAATGAACCCCGAGGCGTCGTTTTTGACTGTCTTCGGGGTTCTTTGGTATAGTGGAGGCTTATTTACCTGTGTTCTCAGGCTTCGGGAAGGCTTCCTTGTTTGCGAGCACAAGGTTCATGATTTCCTCAAAGCTCATCCATTCAACACGGTCGGAAAGGTGCTTATTAACGCGGTTTGCGATAACGTCGAGCACACGCAGTCCTGTTTCAAGTCCGTTTGAATTGAGACTCTGCCAATGGGTTACGATTATCGGAAAGCCGTTTGTTTCGAGAATGTATATCATTTCGCCGCTCTTACCGTCCTCGGAAATTATCATGTCGGCGATGGAATTTACGTATTCGTCATCGGTACGGGTTGTGTTCATTGTTCGCCAAAAGCGATCCTGAAGTGACGGCGGAATCGAGACAAGTGTGCGTCCATTCTCATCAAGCTCAACCCACGGGCGTGCATTTGGCATATCGTAAAGTCCGCGTGTCATGAACCATGCTTTTTGACTGCCGGTTACGTCATAAACTGCCTGCGAGATTGCATGATGATATTCATCCTCAACCTTTATGCCGAATTTCCACGGAGATGTTACGCCAATCGGATTAAAGCCTGCTTCCTTGAGAAGCGAGAGAGCTTTGGAAATATATGGTGTCAGTGTTGTGCGGTCCTGCAGAAATGACCATTCCTCCTCGTTCATTTCCATGATAGCTTTGCCGGTTGCAAGGTCGATGGGCTTATGATGAGTCAGCATCTCGGGACCGATTGTGAAAAGCGGAGCAACACGTTTTTTAACAGTATCCATCCAGTAATCAAGCTCCTCTCGCGGAACGCCGTCAAGACCTGTTACAATATCGCCCTTATTACCGGGCATAGGTACGATAGAGAATTTTCCTTTTATTCCGTGCTTTTCGATGACGTTACAGAAGTTATCAAGAAACGAGTTCGGAAAAGTCGGTATGATCGGTCTGCCATCGGTGGTGGTTGGTACGGTGGCGTGCTCGTGATAAACGGATATTATAGGAGCCGGATCGTCGATCTGTAAGCTTATCGGTACTTTCATTTTGTGTTTCCTCCTTGGATGGGGTTTCCTTTATTTTATTATAGCATATATCGGTTTTTGTTTTCAATAAGATTTTTGCTATAAATGATAGTTTATAAGTGCCCTCATCAGTCAGAATTGCCCTCATCAGTCGAGCAAAGCTCGACAGCTTCTCCCGGGAGAAGCCTTTGGGTTAGATTTATGCTTCGAGATATAACGCCGACTACTTCAAAGCCTTCCCTTGGGGGAAGGTGGCACGTCGTAAGACGTGACGGATGAGGGCACACCTCGGATGAGGGCTCTCGCACAAACTATAATTTACCGTTAAAAACAAGATGCCGTATCTGATTTTTGATACAGCATCGTTGGCAATTTATTTTGTATTCTTCGGCGACATTCGCGACATCTGCCGCTGCGCCATGACGAGTCCGTAGTATATGCCCTTTTGACGCATCAGCTCGTCGTGCGTTCCGACCTCTGCGATCGTACCTTTGTCAAGCACGATGAGGCGTGTTGCGTTACGCAGTGTCGAGAGTCGGTGTGCGATGGCGAGAGTGGTACGGTCCTTT
This sequence comes from uncultured Lachnospiraceae bacterium, assembly GCA_964430755.1. GTDB lineage: Bacteria > Bacillota > Clostridia > Oscillospirales > CAG-272 > Flemingiibacterium. The sequence goes on from CAYSFT010000057.1 coordinate 3,117, forward strand.
ATCAGCTTCTGGAGTGACTCCTGTATCTGATGCTCGGTTTCGGTGTCGAGCGAGGCTGTGGCTTCATCGAGGATGAGTATACGCGGATTATGGAGAAGTGCACGCGCTATTGATACGCGCTGGCGTTCACCGCCGGAAAGCGTGTGTCCCTTTTCGCCGACGGTGGTATTATATGCATCCGGCAGCTTCATGATAAACTCATGTGCACCTGCGATTTTGGATGCGGTGATGACCTCGTCGCGTGTGGCGTTCGGCTTAGCATATGCGATGTTTGCGTATATCGTTCCGGCAAAGAGGAATGTTTCCTGCAAAACGACACCTATCTGCGAGCGAAGTGAATCCTGCGAAATATCACGCAGATCAACGCCGTCCACCTTGATTGAACCGTCACCGATATCGTACATACGCATAAGCAGATTGATGAGCGTTGATTTTCCGACGCCCGATTTACCGACAATGCCGATCATTTCACCCGGCTCAATGTGCAGATTTATATTTTTGAGCACGTCCGTTGTTTCATCATAGCCGAACGAGACGTTTTCAAAGTCGATTGTGCCTTTGATCGTTAAGTCAACGGCATCCTCCTTGTCGGCGACGTCCACGTTTTCGTCGATTATCTCAAACACTTTTGCGGTGCTTGTCAGGAAATCGACCAGTCGGCGCGGCATATTTGCGATCCAACGCAGTGGGCCGTATATCATGCTGACATATGCCGAGAACTGTGTCATTTCGCCGAGTGTCATCTCGCCGCCGAGGATCTTGTTTCCGACATAAAAGAGCAAGAAAAATTCGCCGATGCCCATGAAAAAGCTGAGTATATTCCAGACTATCGCCCACATACGCTCATTTTCAACGCGTATGTCACGCTGCTTTTTTGAAATTTCATCGAAACGGTCTGCTTCACGCTCCTCCATTCCGAACGCCTTAACGACGCGTATTCCGGAGAAAATATCGTGAAGCACCGTGCTCGATTTTGAATCCATATGCCACGATTTATTCCACATCCGACGCATCTTTTTCCAGAAAAGTCGGAACGAGACCGAAACGATCGGAGCAGGGAAGATGATGAGCAGAGCCAGCCGCCAATCGTATATAAACAGCATAGTCGCAACGGCGATGAGCATGAGTGCCTGCTCAACAAGGTCTGGCATTGTTGCGGTTATAAACTGACGGATACGGTTTGTGTCGCTGTTGACTCGCGTCATAAGCTCGCCTGCGGTACGCTTGGAAATACGCGAGATGGACATCATCTGTATCTTGCCGAACACCATTTCGCGCAGCTTTACGATCACGCGGTTTCCTGTATGAACGAGTACGCGGCTTCGCAGAATCGAGAAGAGATTTGTTGTAACATTAACCGCCGCAAGCGAGGCTATGACGATTATAAATTGCGAGATCACCACCGTTTCGGGAGTTGGTGATTTGATGAAATCGTCAACGAGGATGCGGTTGAGGTAAGGCGTCAGCAGGTTGACTGCTGTTATTACGAAAAAGAGCACGACTGACAAAATGAGATGCCATCTGTACGGCTTCGCGATTGCGAGCAGGCGTTTCATTATGCCTTTTTTGTCAACGCATCTCGGGCAGACGTTTGAGCCGGGCGGAAATGGGCGTCCGCATTTTTCGCAGACGCGGTTTAAGTCGCGCATGAATTCCTTATTGAATTCGCCCGTTTCAATATATCGGTTGATGCGCTTCATTATCGCGCCGTATTCGGCTGTATGCGAGTTATCGCCGCGGCAGATCAACATATCGTGACCGTCCACGGTGCACTCGGCGATGACACTTCCGACACCGGGAGTTGTGCGGAAATCCGCTGCTTTATCGAGTGGAATCTCTTTATGCTTTTTACCGTTTTGGTAAACTGTCAGTGTATCTTTTGTGAGCGCGACAAGCCCGTCCGCACGCTGATCGGCGAGGTTTTCGTCATCTGCACGGTCGGTAAGGTCGTATGTAAAAGCGATTATGACATCCTCGCGTGAGAGGTGTGAGTCAACGGCGTGCAGCCGCTCAAAAAGTGCCTCGGTGCGCTCTCGTACACGCTCATCCGCGATCTGCTCGGCGTCGAGTATCGTTTCGTGTTGTTTAGCCATAGTGCCTCCTTTCTTATCGGAGTCTTATTTTAAAGATAAAGTTCGATTTTCTTATAGCTCACTCGGTCGAGCTTTTCGACATCGGGTATCTCATAGCGGTTGCCGTCGATGTCGAGGATGTATATGCGCTCGCGGCCGTCACTTGTGTGTGCTTTAATGATACTGCGGAAGGTGTCGCGCAGCGTGAACGATTTTTCACCGAATTCACACTCGCATTTCCAATATGAGAAGCCGTAACGCTCCTTGACCTGCAATATACGTTTGATTACCGGAGTGTAATATTTCGTTTCGAGCTCGTTTTTGAGGAGTGTGCGCTCGGGTTCGTCGAAAGCGTCAAGAGAGCGTATGAAGCCGATCTCCTTTTTGTCTCTGTCGAGAACGGAGATGTATTCGTAAGGCATATCAAACGGAAACGCACGCGAGAGGAAGATACGCTCGGCGATCTTTTCAACCTTACCGTCTCCGAGGTCCACCGTTTCAACAGCGGGCGTGTCCTTTTTCTTCTTTTTCGAGTCGTCGTCCTCTTTCTCGGCAGACTCCTTCTCCGGTTCTTCCTTTTCGGGCATATCCTCGTCCCTTTTGTCAAGAACGGCGCGAAGACCGATGAAGCCATTCTTTTCTGTTATCTTGCAATTGTCGCGGTCGAGATAGATGATATCGACTATACCGCGAAGCTCATTTGGAATATTATTTTCGGGCATGGTGACCTCCTTTGGGGTTTAATCCGATTCGATATTTCGGGAAGAAAACTCCTTCCGTCACGGCGTTCCGCCGTGCCACCTCCCTCAAAGAGGGAGGCTTTGATAAGACGTATGATATTTAAAAACAAAAATAATTATGAGTTATTTTACGGCAGTTACCCCTCAATACCGATGCTTTTGAGTGCCTGCGCCTGCATTTTGTAAAGCTTATAGTATATACCCTTTTGGTTTATAAGCTCGAGATGTGTACCGAATTCGGGCATTTTTCCGTTTTCGATGACGATCAGCTTATCCGCATCGCGCAGGGTTGAGAGGCGGTGTGCGATCATGATGGTTGTGCGTCCCTTGACGAGCCGTTCAAGTGCGGATTGGATTTTGCGCTCGGTTTCGGTATCCATTGCGGCGGTGGCTTCGTCGAGGATGAGTATCTTCGGGTTGCGAAGCACTGCACGTGCGATTGACAAGCGTTGACGTTCTCCGCCCGAAAGGTCTTTATATCCAAAACCGATCCGGGTTGCATATGCATCGGGCAGCTTCATGATAAAGTCGTGCGCACCTGCGATTTTTGAGGCTTCGATAACCTCATCGAGTGTCGCTTCGGGACGTGCGTAACGGATGTTTTCGAGTATCGTTCCCATAAAGAGATAGGTCTCCTGCGAAACGATAGAGATGTTTTTACGAAGATCGACAAAGGAGATATCCTTGATGTTAACGCCGTCGATCAGTATCTCTCCCTCGGAAACGTCATAGAGACGTATCAATAGGTTGGCGAGTGTCGATTTGCCGGCACCCGTGTGACCGACGATGCCGATGACCTTGCCTGCCTCGATATCAAAGCTTACGCCGTCGATGACCTTGCGGTTCTTGACATACGAAAATTCAACATCCTTGAATGTCACCTGCCCCTGCATATTCTCCATGCGCACGGGCTTTTCGGCTTCGACCACGTCGGGCACTGCATCCATGACCTCAAAAAGTCGCGAGCAGGCATTGAGACAGTCGGTTGCCCAATATGCGAAATCCATGAAGAAATACATGGGGTTATAGACCATGTTCATATATGCGATGAAGGTGAGCAGCATACCGTATGTGAGCTCGCCCTTTATAACCATCCAACCGCCAAAGCCCCAGGCGAAGATGTTTCCGAGATAAAGCACAAAATCGGAAAGCGGCCATGCGGCGTTCTGGAAATTGGAGAGATTTTTTGCGTTTTTTGCAAGTCTTTCGGAATAAATGTTGAAGCGCTTGACTTCGTTCTTTTCTTTTGAAAAGGCTTTAACGACACGTATTCCGCCGAGGACGTCACTTAATGCGCCGCTTAGTGCACGTGAGCTTGAATAGTGCTTTGCGTGGAGCTTATCGAGGCGCGTGAAGATAAATTTCACGATGAAAACGAACACTGGCACGGTTACAAGCGACATTGCGGCGAGAAACGGATTGAAGATAAACATTATAATGATAAGCGCCACAAGCTGAACGACATTGACAAGGAAATACGGCAGACCATCGCAGAAGAAGCCGTAAATTGTGTTTGCGTCGCTGTTGACCTGGTTCATGAGTCCGCCTGTCTGACGACCTGTGAAAAAGCTTAATGAAAGGCGTTTTATTGCGCCGAAGATGGTTTGCTTTAGGTCATATGTGATTTCGGCGGCGATTTTTGAGGTTATAACGCCGTTTATGATATTAATGAATACATTGAACACGCGCATACCGATGATCATTGCGAGGACGAGGAGTATCTCACCAAAGAAGTCACCCTCGGGATCGAGCACCTCATCATAATAGAATGCCGAGCCGATATACGGTGAGAGTACGCCGAGCACGCTCATAAGAATAAGTACGCCGAGAATTATCGCAAGCTGCCATTTATATTTAAGGAAGAAAACAGCCATGCGGCGTATCAGCTTACCCTTGTCCATACAGCGAGGACAAATTTTGCGGTCCTTGTCGGGATAACGTGAGCCGCACTTCGGGCAGAAGCGTGTTGCCTTGGAGTCGTCCTCATCAAGCTCGGGATCTTCGCCGTCCTTAACCTTTTTTATATATTTGCAGAAAAGATTCATCTGCGATTTTGAAGTATTCGTGAAAGCCGAGAGGAGTACAGAACCGCCGATGGACTCGCTTTTTGCGGTGAGACGGCAGGATGACAGCATTTCTTCAACGGTGAAGTCCGAGAGGTCAGAGAGCATATGACATTCGTAAGAAAGCTCGGTGAACGTGGCTTCAAGCCTTGATGCAGAGGTGGAAGCGAGATGCTTGTGAACGCCTTGCTTTTCGATCAAGGTCATGATTCCGGATATTATGAGTAGTTCTTCCTCGGTTGCGATGAGAAAGCAATCGCAGTGGACTTTGTCGCGGTTCATATCGCATTTTGCGAGCAGACGTATTTTGTCTTCGGGGACGCCTTTTTTATCTACAAGCTCGATAAGTCCGGATGGGTAATTGTCAAGAATGACCATGCGGTTTTTCACCTCCGTCAAAAATTGTTCGGTACCTTAATTATACAACGATTGACTTATATTGTCAATAGAAAGATGTGTTATAGCTATCTTTTGCGTATTTTAGTTTGATGATCGCCCTTTCACAGCGAAAGGCGCAATGGAATAGCTGAGCCGCCGACGGAGTTGCCCTCATCCGCAAAGTTGCGTAGCAATCTTTTACACCTCTCCCCCAAGGGAAGGCTTTTAGTGACTTTGAGCCAGCAAAGAAATAATGAAGCTACGGATGCCGGCGAAGCTGGCAGGACGAGCGGTCACGGCTAACAAAGCGAACCCGGAGCCGCAGGCGGAGTTGAGCGCGAACCGAGCGTGGCAAAGGAAAGAGGGGGAGCTCGAGGGGGACGAAAACCTTCGCGCCAGCGTTGGTGTTCGTCCCCTTCGAATGATACGATGTTCGAAGCAGTGCGCTTCGGGGAATTGCTTTCTTTCGCCTTTTGGGCGTAAAAGTAACTTTTATCTTGGGAATATAAAGATATATTAAATCTCTTTGTATTGCGCTTCGAATTTCGCGTAACTCGAGGAGGATGGGACACCAGCTGGCGCAGGTTTCTCACCCTCCTCGGACTCCTCCCGTCTTCCTTGCCTGCGCTCGATTCGCGCTCAACTCCGCCTGACGGCTCCGGATTCGCTTTGTTAACTGTGACCGTTTGTCCTGCCAGCTTCGCCGGCATCTGTGGCTTCATTGTTTCTTTCGGTGCAGTTGCGCTCGATTCGCGCTCAACTCCGCCTGACGGCTCCGGATTCGCTTTGTTAGCGGTAACCGTTCGTCCGCCGCCAGCTTCGCCGGCATCCGTGGCTTCATTGTTTCTGCAGCGCAGTGTGAGCAGATTGAGCGATGAATTTTTATTTATCGCATAAACCAAAAGAGCCGCCATGAAAGACGACTCCTTTTCTATATCAGTATTTTTCAATATCAATCCGCGTGACCGTGTCGGAGATCTCCTCTCCGAGGAATATGGATGCGATACGTTCGAATCCTTGTGGCTCGTCGCTGACGAAGTATTGCACCTTGCCGATGTGGTTTGTGTCGGTGTCAGTGCGTGATGACATGATCTCGCGGAGCTCCTCTGCTGCCGCCGCGCCGACGTTAATAAGCGTGGCATCGGGTATCACTTTCGAAATTGCGCCTGCGATTATCGGATAGTGCGTACAGCCGAGAATCAGCGTGTCTGCGCCTGCGTCGATGATGCTTTTTAAGTGGGTTTTCGCCGCGAGCTGTGTTATCTCCTCGTTGGGAGATATAAATCCGTTTTCGACAAGCGGTACAAAAAGCGGACAGGCGGCAGGTATCATTTTGAAGTTACTGTTTATTTCCTGCAGTGCACGTTCAAATGCACGGCTTCCGATGGTTGACGGCGTTCCGGCGATGCCGATGATGTTGTTTTTCGTTGCCTTTGCCGCGGCACGTGCGCCTGCATCGATAACGCCGATTATCGGTATATTCGGGTATGCCTTTCGCAGAACATCGAGCGCATTTGAGCTTGCAGTACCGCACGCGACCATGACTGCATCAATGTTGTGCGATGCGAGGAAGTTCATATCCTGCAGAGAATATTTGATGATAGTTTCCTTTGAACGGGTGCCGTATGGAACACGTCCCGTATCACCGAAGTAAACGATATCCTCATGCGGCATAAGTCGGCGCACTTCCTTGAGTGCACTGAGTCCGCCAAGGCCGCTGTCAAAAATACCTATCATTGTTGATTCCCCTTTTCGATTGCAAGCTCGACAAGACGGTCGATTACCTCGGGATAAGTCATGCCGTCATGTATACGGAGCTTCGGATACATACTGATCTGTGTGAAGCCCGGGAGCGTATTTATTTCATTGAAGATTATCTTATCGTCATCGGTGACGAAGAAATCAACACGTGACAGTCCCGTAACGCCGAGTGCGCGGCAGATTGTCACTGCATATTCCCGAACTTTTTTTGCGGTTTCGGGCTTGATGTCTGCAGGAATGAGACACGACGAATTGCTGTCCTGACTGTATTTTGCGTCATAGTCGTAGAACTCACTGCCGGGATTGATCTGACCGCAGGTGGAAGCGGTGTAGTCGCTGTTGCCCATCACTGCAACTTCAATCTCCTTGCCGGCGATATATTCTTCAACGATGATTTTCGAATCGTGCTCTGCTGCGAGTGTGAGTGCCGCAATGAGACCTTGGCGATCATTTGCCTTGGATGCGCCGACAGATGAACCTGCGTTTGCCGGTTTAACGAACAGCGGATATGTGCTGGTACTCTCGCAGGCTTCGATAACGCTGTCGATGTCGAGATTCAGACGGAATTTGTCAACGATTTCGCATTTTGCCTGCGGTATTCCGTAATGATACAGCACAAGCTTGGTGAATCTCTTATCCATGCCAATTGCCGAGGTTGCACAGCCACAGCCGACAAATGGGATGCCGGAGAGCTTGAGAAGCCCCTGGAGTGTACCGTCCTCGGCGTTTGCACCGTGCATTATCGGGAAGATAGCATCAATATGTATATATTCAACCTTATCACCGTTTAAAATGAGCAGTGCCGCATCGGACGGTGACGGTGAAAGTGCAGCTTTTTTCAGTGCGGTTGTATTGTTACACCATGTGCCGTCCTTGATTGAATCGATATCGCCGGTGTAAAGATACCAATCGCCCTCTTTTGTTATGCCGACGGTGATGACTGTGTATTTTTCGCGGTCGATGTTGGAAAGGATGGAGTGTGCCGAGATGAGCGACACCTCGTATTCTGAAGATTTTCCGCCGAAAAGGCAGAGAAGTGAAGTCTTTGACATAGAAGTTCTCCTACATTATATATAATAGTAATAATATTCTATTCGCAATCGGCTGTTTTGACACGAATTTCAGCAACACGGATGTTGCCGCCGAAGTCCCGGTGCAGATGGCAGATGAGATTGTTACTGTGGCACAGCTCGGTGATGCGTTCCGATTGATCGTAACCGAGCTCAAGTATCATTACTGCTGACGGCTTCATGTGCCTCGTGAGCTTTTTGATGAAGTGACGGTAAAAGATCATGCCGTCTGCTCCACCGTCCAGTGCGATACGCGGTTCGTGCTGTACTTCGCTTGAAAGCGTATCAATAACGTCGGTGTTGATATATGGCGGATTGGAAATGATCACGTCAGCGTTACGAACGAGCGGAATGATATCATCCGAGAAAACGTCTGCGCGGACGAGGCTCAAACGGTCGGCAGTGGCGTTATCAAGACTGTTCTGCATTGCAATTTCAAGCGCGGCGGCGGAAATGTCAACGGCGACACCGTGAGCGCTCGTGTTTTCCTTTAGTATTGATATGGCGATACAGCCGCTTCCGGTGCAAAGATCGAGCAGACGAGCGCCGGTGTTTAAATTGGAAAGCGCGATTGATACGCAGTGCTCGGTGTCCGGCTGTGGAATGAGACAGTACGGCGACACGGCGAAACGGTTACCGTAAAACCAAACCTCGCCGAGGATATACTGAAGTGGGATTCCGCTCTCTCGTTTGGCAAGGGCATCGTCAATAGCCTGAGGCAGGTCGGCATCACGGTTGGTAAGACACCATTCGCGGCTTTTGCCAAGAATGACACGGACGATTTCGGCAGCTTCGTGGGATGGAGCATCCGAGCCGATATCGGTGAGTCGTTTAACTAAATGAAGATAGGTCATGGTATATTTCCTTTCATTTATTATATTATAGCAGAAAACGTCGACAAAATAAATAGGTTTTTGAGAATTTCTTTTAAATTAACACAAAGTGTGCGATTTGCACATGAAAATGAGAAAGTGTGAACAAATTGTATATTAAATCGCCAAAACTAAAAAAATATGAAAAAAGGTGTTGACAAATCGGAGGGGTTATGCTATAATATTAAAGCTGTCCCGAGAGAGGGATGAAAAAATATTTCAAAATATTTTAAAAAACCTCTTGACAAGAGCGATAAGATGTGATATAATAATCGAGTCGCTTGCGAGAGCGGCAGCGAACAATGGTCTTTGAAAATTGAACAACAAGAGATGGAAAGAAGAGTAC
>CAYSFT010000058.1:0-12378 GCA_964430755.1 uncultured Lachnospiraceae bacterium
GGTCGCTTTTTGAAAAAAGCTCCGCAAAAACTTTAATGACGCTACCGCTTCACAGCCGTTCGCGTAAACTGTTTGGCTCTCTCGGTAGTCGGGGCCCCTTCCCCAACGACCGCATAATGTTCACCGCTTCTATAATCACATCTTTGGTGTTCACTGCAGAGAAGCCCTCATCCGTCACGCCGTTGGCGTGCCACCTTCCCCCAGGGGAAGGCTTTGAGTAACTTTGAGCAGTGAAACGAAAAAAGTGAAATTGATGCCGGCGAAGCTGGCAGGACGAACGGTTACAGCTAACGAAGCGAATCCGGAGCCGTCAGGCGGAGTTGAGCGCGCCCGAAGCGCACCTGCACCGAAAGAAACAATGAAGCCATTGAGCCGCCGACGAGCTGGCGGCGGACAAACGGTTACAGTTAACAACGCGAATTGTGAGCCTGCGAACTGAGCGCGAATCGAGTGCGGCAAAGGAAAGAGGGGGAGCTCGAGGGGGATGGAAAACATCGCGCAGCGTTGGTGTCCGTCCCCTTCGAACTTACGCGAAAATCGAAGCGGTACACTTCGAAATTTCATAAAAAACAAGAAAAGGAGAACCAAATGACAAACACAATAGCGGCAGTGTCAACAGCATACGGCAGAGGCGGTATCGCAGTGATCCGCATATCAGGCGACGAAGCCGTACCCGTCGCACAAAAAATCTTCCGCGCCGCAAACGGTAAGTCGCTTGATAATATAGAACCGTCACACGCCGTTTACGGTGATATCGTAAAACGCGGTACGGTCATAGATAACGGAATCTGCACGATTTTTCGCGCACCACACTCGTATACCGGAGAGGATGTCGTCGAAATAAGCTGTCACGGCGGTATTATACTGACCGAGAAGGTTCTCGAAGCCGCATTTGAAGCAGGTGCAAACCCGGCGGGCGCAGGCGAATTTACCAAAAGAGCGTTCACAAACGGTAAACTGTCACTTTCGCAGGCAGAAGCCGTCGGTATGCTCATAGATGCCGAAAGCGATGAGCAGCTTTCCCTCGCCGCGTCTCACGGTAAAGGCGTTATTAAACGTAAAGCGGACGAGCTTTATGAAAAGCTTAAAACAATAGTAACCGGCGTTTTTGCTAACGTCGATTTTCCCGATGAAAACCTCGCCGAGCTTTCCGATGCGGAGGTTTTAGACGAAATCCGTATAATTGAAGCCGAACTTGCCGCTCTCAGAAGCTCGTATAAAGTCGGCAGAGCGGTTTTGGAGGGAATCCGCACAGTTATCGTGGGTAAACCGAATACGGGTAAATCATCCCTTTTAAATCGCCTTGTGGGCAGAGAACGCGCCATCGTTACCGATATCGCAGGTACAACACGCGATACGATCGAAGAAAGCGTTGCGTGCGGACGTGTAATGCTTCGCCTTGTTGATACAGCAGGTATACGCAATTCCGAGGATGCCGTTGAAAAAATAGGCGTGGAACGCTCATTAAAGGAGCTTTCCGAAGCGGAGCTTGTGCTCGCACTGTTTGATCTCTCAAACGAAACTGATGACGAGGATAAGCTCATCCTCGACTGCCTCAAAAATATAAACGCTACAAAAATCGCAGTACTCAACAAAAACGACCTTGCAGAAAAATTTGACCGCACCGTCCTCGATACTGCCATGTTTACACATATAATAGAAATATCCGCAGCCAACAATACCGGCATAGAAAACTTAAAAGATACTATAAATTCACTCTATATAGACGGCGAAATCGACTATAATTCGCGTGCAGTCATAACAAACGCACGTCAGAACGCATCAGTCAGCCGTGCACTTGAATATGTACGCTCAGCAATGCGTGAGCTTGAAGCCGGAGTCAGCGCCGACACAGCAGGATTAGACCTCGAAGCGGCACTTTCGGAGCTTGCCGAGCTCGACGGCAGACGTGTCACCGAGGAAATAGTGGACAGTATTTTCCACCGTTTTTGTGTGGGTAAATGAGTGGAGGGCTGACTGCTCAAGTTGCCCTCATCCGTCAAAGCTCGGAAGCAATATGCTCCGAGACACCTCATCCGTCAAAGCTCGGAAGCAATATGCTCCGAGACACCTCATCCGTCGAAGCCCGGAAGCAATACGCTCCGAGACACCTCATCCGTAAAGTTGCGAAGCAATCTTTTACACCTCTCCCCCAAGGGAAGGCTTTGAGTAACTCTGTGCCGCAAAAGCCAAAGATGTGGCGACAGAAACGGTTACCGGTAAATGGTCGTTGGGTAGCGAAGCGGCGGCGTGGGAGTGAATGGCTGCCGGTGGCAGGCAGAGCCACGCCGTGACCGAGCCGCAGCGAGACCCGAACGGAGGCGGAGGAGCCGGAGTGAGGAGGGTTCCCGACCACCGAGAGCGTTTTCGAAGGGTTTATGCGATGCCTCTGTGAAGCGATAGCGTCATTAAAGTTTTTTGCCAGTACGCTTTTAGCATATCGCTTCGCGAATGCCTCAAAAAAGCCGCGTATCTCCTATATGCTAACGCATACCACCTCACACAAAAAAGAGCTGTCATACGACAGCCCTCGTTTACTTATTTTCTTCTTGCAAAAAACGCGAATAAAAGTATCGCAATTGCGGCGATAATAGCTATTACTATAATCACTCCCCAAACGCCCATACCGTCCGTCATGTCGTCAACGGCATCGGTGGCATCGGTCACCATGTCGTCAACTGCGGAATCGACCGGGTTGTTTGATGTTGTGTCACGTGTGGTGTCATTTCTCGATGTGTCGTCACCGAATTCGCCTGTACCCGGTGCACTGTCACTGCCGGGAGCGTTGTTCATGTTGTCTGTTGTGTCGGGCTCGTGTACAATACCGTCATCACCGGCTGTGTCGTCGGCAAGCTCCTCAGAGCTGCGTGACATTCCGCCATTGCTTCTAAAACCGAGATTTGCCGATGCGCCGAGCGTGAAAAGTGCGGTTATAAGTGTTACTGCGAGAGCGACACAAAGTAACCTTTTATATATATTCAATTTCATTTTAAAATCATCCTTTCGCATGGTTTCATATCTATTATGGAGCGAAAGACGAAAAAATATTCAGGAATTTTGGAGTTACTACAATGGAAGAAAAAAGATTTCAAAAAAATGACAGCGGTTTTGTTTGCAGAAATTGCGGCTTTGAAGTGAAACCGCTTGGCGTTACCTCGCGTGACCATTGCCCGAAGTGCCTTTGCTCAATTCACATTGATATAAACCCCGGTGACCGCGCGAACGACTGCCTCGGTACACTTCGACCGGTGCAGGTGTTGCCCGACCCGAAAAAAGGCTATATAATCGTTTACCGCTGTGAAAAATGCGGCGCGACGGTGCGTAACAAGGCGGCATATCCTGCCAAGGTTCAGCCGGACGATATAAATCTCCTCATTAAACTCACCGCAGGCGCGGGATTTTGAAGCTAATATTTACCAAAAAACAGCCGACCGTTAAAAGCCGACTGTTTTATTATTATGCAGTTGTACCGACAGAAGTGCTTTCCTCTGCCTTGGGGATTTTACCGTTTACAAATTCACCCTCGTAAATTCTGCCGCTTGTCCAGGTGTATTTGCCCTGACCTTGCATCTTGTTTTCGTAAAAATCACCCTCATAAGTGTCGCCGTTTGCCCAGATGTACGTTCCCTTGCCGTGGCGCATATCGTCCTTGAACTGTCCGATATATTTGTCACCGTTCGCAAAAAGGTATGTACCGTTGCCCTCTTTGAGCTCGTTTACATATGTACCCTCGTATGATGAGCCGTCCGACCAGGTGTATTTACCGTTACCGTTTTTGAGGTCGCCCTTGAAGCCGCCCTCGTAGACCGAGCCGTCGGCCCAGGAATATACGCCCTGACCGTCCTTTTGTCCGTTAACGAAGTTTCCCTTGTAAATGTCACCGCCCGCAAAGGTGTAAGTACCCTCACCCATCATGCTGTCGTTACTGAAATTTCCTATATAAACGTCACCGTTGGCAAAGGTCATTTTTCCGTTTCCGTGGCGGTAAAGCTCGTCAAGCTGACCTTCGTAAATGTCACCGTTTGAATAGGTGATCGTTCCGGAATCCATATCAACCTCGGCCCTGACGCCGTTTGAATAGTAAAGCTTACCGTCAAGCGGCACTCCGTCAGCGTCAACGCGGCCGAAATATTTGACCGTGCCGCCGCTCGCGGTGGGAAGCGATATATAACGTATACCGCATATATGCAAAATTCCGGCAACGACCGCAACACAGGCAGCGGCGAGAATAACCGTCACCAGCAGGATGTTAAGGAAACTGCGGCGTTTTTTTGTACGTTTTGGTTTTTGTTGATAATTCATTTGAACGCTTCCTTTCGGCGAAGTTATCAGTAAATATTATCGTTCGGAGTGACACTTTTAATGAAATTTGAGAGCATATTGACAAGCTCGGGAATGAATATCAGCGCGAGAATCGCAATCGCAACGCAAGCCGCAATCGAGAGAAGCACAGTGCCGACGGTGATGTCATTTTTTCCGTAAGTGACCTCGGCGCGGTGTTTCTTTTCCTCGGGTATGTATAATTTTGCGGATTCACGGTCATATTTCTGCTGTTTTGCCTCGGTGTCACCGCTTAAATAAACGATACGGCGAAGTGAGGCATTTTTTCTGAGCGCAAAACGTATAAACGGATTGTCACATCCAAGCTCCGCGGCAGTGGTGGCATTTTCCTCGGAGTGCACATCTTTTTTGAGAAGTGCACGAACCAGTTTGCCGATGACAAATTTATTATAAAGAGTCGCAAAAATTGCTAAAATGAAACCGATAAAAAGCGACCACACGATGATGTTGAGGGTTGTTACCGTATTTGTGCCGAGCGTTATATCGTCGCCCGTGAGAGCGGTCAGATCACGCCATAACGCTTTGAAAAATTCCATCGTTTTTTCTCCTTTTATCTTTGGTTGGTGAGGGTTTGCGTATGGGAGGGAGTACGCGGCTTTTTTGAAAAAAGCCTGGCAAAAAACTTTAATGACGCTATCGCTCATAGATGCTTTGCGTAAGCCCTTCGAGGACGCTCTCGGTAGTCGGGGCCCGTCTCGTTCCGGCTCCTCCGCCTGCACTCGACTTCCCAACGACCGCGTATTGGTCGCCGTTTCTATAGCGACATCTTTAACTTTCCCTGCATAAAAGTAACTTTAATGCCGCAAACAGTATTGATATGGCTGAACAAACGATAACCATTGTACGGTGTTTGGGATACCGAACGGAGGCGGAGGAGCCGAAGTGAGGAGGGCTCCCAACTACCGAGAGAGCTTTTATCGAAGCTTTATGCAAAACCTCTGTTAGCGAATGCGTATATTAAAGTTTTTGCGGAGCTTTTTTCAAAAAGCGACCGTATTCCCCTTATACTCACATATCCTTCTTAATTACATCACAACCGATGTATTTGCGCAGAACCTCAGGCACAACAACGCTGCCGTCAGCGAGCTGATTTTGTTCGACAATAGCAGGAAGAATACGGCTTGTTGCGAGTCCGGAACCGTTGAGAGTGTGAACGAACTCGATCTTGCCGGTGGATTCTCTCTTGAAGCGCATCTGACCGCGGCGTGCCTGATAATCGCGCGCGTTGGAAACAGACGAAACCTCTTTGTAACCGTCCATTGACGGGATGTGGATCTCGATATCGTAGGTACGAGCCATCGAAGCGGAGCAGTCCTCTGCCGCAAGCTTTACTGTACGGAAATGGAAGCCGAGTCCCTTAACGAGAGCCTCTGCTTTGCCGACAAGCTCTGCGAAAGCGTCATCGGAGTCCTCGGGACGTGTGTACTGTACCATTTCAACCTTGTTGAACTGATGTCCGCGTACCATTCCGCGCTCATCTGCACGGTAAGAGCCTGCCTCACGGCGGAAGCAAGGCGTGTAGCTGATGTACTTTCTCGGAAGATCAGCCTCGGTGAGAATTTCGTCACGATGGAGCGCTACAAGTGCGGTTTCAGCGGTCGGAAGCATGAAGCGGCGACGCTCATCCTCTGCGGTTTCAAGCCAGTAAACGTCCTCGGCAAACTTCGGGAACTGTCCTGCAGTCAGGCCGCACTCGTAACCGAGCATATGCGGAACGAGCACAAGCTCATAGCCGTCCTCAATGTGAGTATTAACGAAATAGTTAAGGAGCGCCCACTCAAGACGTGCACCCATGCCGCGATAGATCCAGAAGCCGTTACCGGAGAGCTTTGTGCCGCGCTTGTAGTCGATAAGACCGAGATCGGTGCAGATATCGACGTGATTTTTCGGCTCGAAATCGAACTTGTGAGGCTCACCGTAGTAACGAAGCGGCTCGTTGTTCTCTTTACCGCCGGGCTTTAAGTCCATATCGGGCAGATTGGGAAGCGAGAGCATGAGATTGGAATATTCGAGCTCAACTTCCCTCAGCTTTTCGTCGTTTGTCTTGATGGTTTCGGAGAGTTCCTTCATCTGCGCGAAGATGGGAGCAACGTCCTTGCCCTCTTTTTTGAGCTGCGGAATCGACTTCGATACCTTATTCTGCTCTGCCTTGAGAGCCTCGTTTTCGGAAATCATTGCGCGGCGCTGGGTGTCAAGCTCCAATATACGTGCGATTTCTTCCTTTGCGTCCTTGCCTTTATTTGCAAGGCGCTGTATTGCTTCCTCGGTGTTTTCTTTGATATATTTGATGTCAAGCATGATTTTTCTCCCTTATATATTAAACAAATAAATTTTCTGCGTTTTCTTCGCCAACGAGCTTTTTGATGATCTCCGTCAGCTCATCGGTATCTTTATATGTGATGGAAATTGACTTTTTACGACTAAAATGGGAAATTTTGACACGGCAACCAAGAGTTTCCGCCATCTTTTCCTCAAGTGAAGCGTAATATTCGCGTTCAACAGCGTTATCCTCCTCAGGCTCATCCTCCTCGATGGGCTGACTGTTGAGCTTGTGAACCAGCTCTTCTGTCGCGCGAACGGAGAGCTCGCGGATAACAACCATGTCCGCAACCTCGGAGATTCGAGATTTATCGACAAGACCGAGCAGTGTACGTGCGTGACCTGCGGAAAGCGACTTGTCCGCAACGAGAGAGAGCACGTCCTCGGGAAGATCGAGCAGACGCATGGAGTTTGTGACCGCGGCACGGCTCTTTCCGACCTGCTTTGCGACCTGCTCCTGAGTCAAATTATATTCTTCGATGAGGGATTTATATCCCTGCGCTTCCTCGATTGGGGACAGATCCTCGCGCTGAATGTTCTCAATGAGCGCATATTCGGCAACTTTTCTGTCGTCAGCCTCGAGAATTACAACGGGCACTTCGGAAAGTCCCGCCATTTTTGCCGCTCTCCAGCGACGTTCGCCTGCGATTATCTGATAAAAGTCACTTCCCTCGCGTTCTCTGACGACGATCGGCTGAATGAGACCGTTAACAGCGATAGAATCGGCGAGCTGTGCGAGTGCCTCGGCTTCAAACACTTTACGCGGCTGTCCACGTCGAGGTTCGATTTCGGATAAGCGCAATGTACTTGTTTTTTCGGGGGAATCGAGCGAATTATCGAGGAAAATCGCGTCCATTCCGCGACCGAGTCCTTTTTTCTTAGTAGCCATAAGACCTCCGTTGTTATATAGTGCGTTCAATTATTTCCTCGGCAACGTCCAGATATGCCTGCGCGCCTTTGGAATGTTTATCGTAATAGATGATAGGCTCACCGTAGCTCGGAGCCTCGGAAAGCTTGACGTTGCGGACAATGCCGGTTTTAAAGAGCTTGTCCGCGTAGTATTTTTTCAGCTCATCGAGCACCTGGAGCGACAGATTAAGTCTGCCGTTGAACATGGTTATGAGTATACCGGTGATTTCAAGCGAGGGATTATAGAGCTTTTTGACCTGTTTTATGGACAAAAGGAGCTGCGAAAGTCCCTCGAGCGAATAAAATTCGCACTGCATGGGGATTATTACGCCATTTGATGCTGCGAGCGCGTTAAGCGAAAGTATGCCGAGTGACGGCGGACAGTCTATGAAGATGTAGTCAAAATCGTCAGCGATCTCGGCAAGAGATTCTTTTAGGAGAAGCTCACGTTTTTCGGTGTCGATAAGCTCAAATTCTGCGCCTGCGAGGGAGATTTGGGAGGGAATTACGAATAAATTTTTGAAACCCGTATCAATTACCGCTTCAGAGGCTTTAGCTCTGCCGATTATAAGGTCATATGAGGAAATTTTGACTTTTTTGCGTGACACGCCGACACCGCTTGTGGCGTTGCCCTGCGGATCGAGATCGACGAGCAGGACACGTTTGCCTTGCGCACCGACGGCAGCGGCACAGTTCACGGCGGAGGTTGTTTTTCCAACGCCGCCTTTTTGGTTTGCGAGTGAAATGGTATAAGCCATTATCGTCCTCCGATATTGATTATTGCTATACATTATATTATAGCAAAAACAGAGCTAAAAGTCAATGGTATTTTGTAAATATGCAAAGTTTTTGTTGTCGATGTTTCACGTGAAACATTATAATATGTCGAATGGGTTGCGTTTCACGTGGAACAATATATGATCACCACATCAATGTTTCACGTGGAACATTTATCTGACATTGGGGACACGGATTTTCAGAACCGTTGCGTTTTCTTCATCTATGCGCTCGCTTTCGACCTTGATTCCGGCTTGCTTTATCACCGATATCGCGCGGTCCACCGAGTTATAGAAGATGCGGATATCCTTCAAGACAATTTTGCGCGGCGAGCGAGGCTTACGTGCGGATACATTTTCCGCTAAAAAATGGTCGATATAAGCCTCTGTTGCGGCGACATTCAGGCTGTGTGCGCTTATATATTCGATTATGCGCAGACGGTCTTCGGCGGAGGAAATTCGGAGTAATGCACGCGCGTGACGTTCTGTGAGACCGTATTTAAGTATTTTTTCGCGTTCAGGGGTAGTAAGACGCAGGATTCGGAGCTTGTTTGCGACAAATGACTGGCTTGCGGAAAGTTGACGTGCGACTTCCTCTTGAGTCAGACCGTACGTATCAATGAGTGCAGCTATTGCGCTTGCCTGCTCGAAAAGATTAAGGTTTTCGCGCTGAATATTCTCGATTATGGCAAGTTCGGCGGATTTTTTGCTGTCTACCTTTAATATAATACATGGAACTTCGCGCATACCGAGTAATTTTGCTGCTCGCAGACGCCGTTCACCGGCAACGATTTCAAATAATGAGCTATATGCGCCCTCGCCCTCGACCCTGCGCACCGTGAGCGGCTGGAGAATGCCGTACCTGCGTATGCTGTCCGCAAGCCGAATTATAGCCTCATCGTCGAATTTTCGGCGCGGTTGGTTAGGATTAGGGAAGATTCGCTCGGTTATTAACATATGTATCCGTCCGAACTCCTCGGCTTCCCTGAATTCACGTTCCCTTTCTTCGAGCTGCAGCCATGATTTTCGCAGCTTTTCTCTTTCGCTTTCAAGCTGTATCTCCGGAATTTTTTTGAATATACTGTTCATTGTGTTCATAAGCTTTTGATCTCCTTTGTTTTGTAAGTCTATGATAACACACGTACTGCGAGAAAAAATGCGAATTTTGTATGGCGAAAAATAATAAAGCCCGTCGAGAAAATCGGCGGACTGTCGTTTATGAGGCGATTTTTTTGATTTACAGCGGTTTTTTCTTGATTTGGGAGTTATTTCGCGGATAATTTTTCGGTGTTTCGGAAATCTTTTCAATTCCGACTATACAGCGCGACTCTTCGCCGGTGTCTGATATCAGCGAGAAGTTGTCGGCGAAAATCAGCTTGCCGCCGAGCTTTTTTATTGCATTTGCCGCTTCTGCCGTTTCCTCTGCGGCGTTTGCTTTCATGGCAACGAATTTTCCGCCGACCTTAACGTATGGCAGACAAAGCTCAGAGAGCACATTCAATCTCGCAACGGCTCTTGCACACGCAATATCGTAAGCTTCGCGCTTTTTTTCGTTATTGACATATTCCTCGGCACGCGCGGCGACACATTCAACCGAAAGAGAGAGCATTTCTGCGCTTTCGCGGATATAATTGATACGTTTCGCGGTGCTGTCGAGCGCGGTTATATGCAAATCGGGACGTGCTATTGCGAGGGGAAGCGTTGGAAAACCTGCACCGCATCCGATGTCGATGACAGACGCTCCCTCGGGGATATATTTTGAAACGGTCAGCGAATCGACGTAATGCTTCATTATAATACCGTCGATATCCGTGATCGCGGTGAGGTTCATATAGCTGTTGACCTCAAGCATACGCTCGGTCAGACGGTACAGTTTATCGGTAATATTGTCATTACAGAATGCTTCAAGACCGTTTTTAGTCAGTGAATCGGTCAATTTGGCTTCGAAAATGGAAAAATCTGTCATTAAAGTAAATCCTTTCCGCTTGCCGAGAAGTAAATAAGCAGCACAGAGATGTCAGCAGGAGAGATGCCCGATATGCGCGAAGCTTGTCCGATGTTCATGGGTTGGAATTTATTAAGCTTTTGCGTCGCTTCAAGGCGGATTCCCTTGATTTTTGAGTAATCGAACGGTGTCGGGAGCTTCTTTTCCTCGAGCTTTGCGGTTCGTGCAACCTCGGCGAGTTGACGCTTGATGTAGCCTGCGTATTTTATCGCCGTTTCTGCCTGTGTGCGTACTCTCGGCGGCAGCTCGGGACGTGACGTGTCAACGCTTGCCAGCTTTTCATACGAAAGCTCGGGACGGCGAAGCAGATCTGCGATGCGTATACCGGTTGTGACGGCGGCTGAACCGTTTTCCTCGAGTATTGCGTCAAGAGCTTCGGACGGCGGCAGAGAAGTGCCCTCAAGCCGCTTCACTTCACGCTTTATCGCTTCTTGCTCGGCTTCAAATTCGGCGTACCGTGCATCTGAAATAAGACCAACGCGACGACCAATCGGTGTCAGACGCTCGGCGGCGTTATCCTGACGCAGGAGCAGACGGAATTCCGAGCGCGAGGTCATGATACGGTAGGGTTCTTTTGTACCTTTTGTAACGAGATCGTCGATCAGCGTGCCGATATACGAGCTTTGACGGGTGAGTATCATCGCCTCTTCGCCCTTTATTTTGAGGCAGGCGTTGATACCTGCAACGAGTCCCTGCGCGGCGGCTTCCTCGTAGCCTGATGTGCCGTTGAACTGTCCTGCGCCGTAAAGTCCCGAGATATTCTTGAATTCGAGTGTTGCGTAAAGCTGTGTCGGGTCGATGCAGTCGTATTCGATGGCGTAAGCGGTACGCATGACCTCGGCACGCTCAAAGCCGGGGAGCGAATGTATCATTTTCATCTGAACCTCCTCGGGAAGCGACGACGAAAAGCCCTGGATGTACATTTCCTTGGTGTCCTTACCCATCGGTTCGATGAAAAGCTGGTGACGCTCCTTATCGGTAAAACGCATGACCTTATCCTCGATACTCGGGCAATAACGCGGCCCGATACCCTCGATCATGCCCGAATAAAGGGGTGAACGTGACATATTTTCGCGGATGATACTGTGCGTTTTTTCGTTTGTATAGACGATATGGCAGGGAATCTGCTCGCGAGAATTCAGCTCGTCACGGTCGGAATCGACCGAAAACGGATCGACAAAATCGTCACCCGGCTGCAGCTCTAATTTGGTATAATCAATGGAATCGCGGTGTACACGTGCAGGCGTACCCGTTTTGAATCGCATCATTGTGATGCCCTCGCGCTCGAGATTGGCGCTCAGCTCGTTTGCGGGAAGCATACCGTCAGGGCCCGAGGAATACGACACCTCGCCGACGATGATCTTTCCGCGCAGATACGTGCCCGAGCAGATGATCGCCGCCTTACAGTCCCAGCGTGCGCCAAGCTGTGTAACGACCGAAGAAATGCGCTTGCCGCCTGGAGTTTCCTCGCAGTGGATATCGGTCACCTCGGCTTGAATGAGACGCAGATTCGGGGTTTCCTCGATGGTTTTTTTCATGATACGTTTATATTCGGCGCGGTCGGCTTGTATGCGCTTTGAGTGGACAGCCGCGCCCTTGCCGAGGTTGAGAATACGGCTTTGGAGCATGACCTTATCCGCGGCTCTGCCCATCTCACCGCCGAGCGCGTCTATTTCGTACACAAGATGCCCTTTGCCCGTACCGCCGATTGACGGATTACAAGGCATATTTGCAACGGCATCAAGATTTATTGTGAACAGGATTGTGGAAAAACCGAGCCTTGCCGCAGCCAGTGCCGCTTCAACGCCTGCGTGTCCTGCGCCGATAACGCATACGTCCGCAGATCCTGCATAGTATTCGGGAATTTTCATATGTGTGTCCTTTCAAAAAAAGGGATACGCGGCTTTTTTGAAAAAAAGCCTGGCAAAAAACTTTAATGACGCTACCGCTTCACAGCCGTTTGCGTAAACTGTTTGGCTCTCTCGGTAGTCGGGGCCCGCCTCACTCCGGCTCCTCCGCCTCCGTTCG